>CAOKUH010000013.1 GCA_948472605.1 uncultured Mycoplasmatota bacterium | reverse complement strand
TATATTTTTTATTAAATAAAAAGACTATTGAACTTATTTGTCAACAGTCTGAAGTCATCTTAAAGATGGCTTTTTTCATATTTCTGTATATTCATTAGTTTTGTTTAAAGTATGTTCTTGTTCATTGATAACTAGACTAGTTGTTGTAAATAGCATAGTGGCTATAGAAGTAGCATTTATTAAAGATTCTAAAACAACTTTAAAAGAATCCCAAACGGAGGTTATTTCTTTTCTTTCTAATTGTTCTAATGTAACATTGTAAACTATTTCAAAATTTTTATTTTCTATTTCTTTTAATATTAAAGATTCATCAATTCCTGAATTTATTAAAATTTGCTTAAAAGGACTTTCTAAAGTCTTTTTAAAAATAGCTCTAATAGGATTTTCTGTAGATAGTTCATGGGCAATTTTTAAAAGTGTGACACCACCACCTAATAAAATTCCTTTAGAGGCACTATCAGTAGCTCCTAAAGCATCCATAATTCGCATTTTTTTTTCGTGACATTCTGTTTTAGTTGGAGCTCCAACTAAAATTTCAGCTAAACCATTTTGAAACATTGCTATTCTTTTTTGATAAAAATCAATTTCAAAATCATTTTTTAAATCTATACTTTCTTCTTTGATACTAGAAAAGTATTTTTTTATTTTGGGTGTTAATTCAAAATTAATAATACCATAATCGTTAGTTAGATTTATTTCTTTAATATAGCCCATGTTTTCGTATGTAATATTTTGAGAATCTAATGCCAATGATGCATCTGTTAATATTTCAATATCTTTTACAATTTTTCTTTCATTTGTTCCATAATCTAAAATTTTGCCCAAAATACAAGTAAATTGTTGGTCTAAATTTAGAGAGATAATTTCTTTTACTAAAAAGTCATCAAAATTATTTGCTAAGATAATTAAGCTTTTTTGATTTTTTATACAATCACTAAAAATAGGATATAGTGTGTCTAAATCGTTTGATAAATCGTGAATTAATAATATTTGAGCATTTGTAATAGTTAGTTTTTTTTGATCTTTTAAGAAATAGTCACTTGCAAGTTTTAAATCAAATTGATATCCTTTTTGAAAATGTATTTCTAAAATATCTTCTGGAACTTCTTTAATAGTGATGGCAGTTTTACTTTTTACTTTGCTAAATGCTTGTGATACTACTTTCCCGATTTTTTCATCTTTCGCAGCAATAGTGGCAATTGAACATAAATGTTCTTTTTTAGGTTTTATTTTTTCTAATTCTAGTTTTTTAATTATTTCGTGCAGATAACAATTAAGATCCTTTTTTAGAATCATTGGATTTTTTCCATTTTTTATTAAATCTAAACAAGACTTTATAAGACTTTGCAATAAAACTAAAGTTGTAGTTGTGCCATCACCAACAATTTCATCTGTTTTTAAAGCTGCTTCTTTTGTAATTTCTAATATGGTATTAATTACGGCATCTTCACTTTCAATATTTTGGGCTATAGTAGCACCATCATTTGTTACAAAAGGACTAAATAGTGAATGATCAATAATGACATTATTGCCTTGTGGTCCAAGTGTCATTTTTACAATATTAGTAAGATAATCAACACTTTCAATAATTTTCTCTTGTAAATCGTTTCCTGTAACTACTTTTTTCATAATTCATCCTCCATCTCTAACATATATTTCCAATATTTTTTAGGCATGAAATTCATGCGACAACGATCATTTTTTCTTTCTTGTATTCCAATTGTTTTATAAAATGATTTCCATAATTCTTCAATTTCTAATTCATGATTACTTTTTATGTGTTCATTAATACTGAATTCATTACCAGATACTATATAATATTTTTTCTTATCATATAGACAAAAAATATTTCTTCCGACATCTTTAATTATCCAATATTCATTTTTTAGCCTCTGTTTAAAGTGATTTGATATTAATTCTAAAATTTTATTTACTGGTTCAATTTCTGCATATAAAAGATTATTTTCAAATTCTTGGAAACGAAGAAAGCCTTTGTATTTATGTATTTCATGAGCAACATATTTAGATATTTTAATTGTTTTGCTAATGCAACGTAAATTACGATGAGTTAATATTTGTTCTTTGTATTTATAACCATTTAATATTACATAATAAATAATTAGTTCTTTATTTTCTTCAGTTGATAAAAAAACATAATATACTGCTCTAGAAGCTAAAGGTCCTATAACACTTATGAGTTCCTTAAATATATTTTTATTTTCCTTTAATTCTAAATGAATGACTTGATCGAGTAAATTTGGAAAATAAGAATTATTTTTTATATTGGCGGGTTTAATGTTATTTTTTAGTAAATAATCAATTAGAGTTAAAAGACTTAAAAAAGTGTCTTCATAAATAAAACATCCATTATTCATTAAATAGCCTCAATTGTTCAAATTCCTTTTTTTCTGGAATTTTTTCTTCTAACATTAAATTTTTTTCTATAAAATCTTTTTTAAATAAGTTTGAATCAATAAAATATTTTCCGCCACAAGTTATGAAATATTTGGCTCTTTTTAAAACAACACCCATTTTTTTTAAATCATTAAAACATAGTTTAAATACACGTCTTGATTGTATAATTCTTTTGGCTGATTTTACACCAATTCCTGGAATTTTTAATAAATCATAATATGAACTGGTAAGAATTTCTTTAGGGAACTCTTTCAGGTGTCTTAGAGCCCAATCAGCTTTAGGGTCCACTAAAATATTAAAATTAGGGTTATCTGGGCTTAGTAAATCATTTACTTTAAAATGATAAAAACGAAGTAAAAAGTCTGCTTGGTAAAGACGATTTTCTCTAATTAATGGTGGTTTTTCTAAACTTGGAAGATATGTATCTTTATTAACAGGAACATAAGCTGAGTAAAAAACTCTTTTTAAGTTATATTCATTATATAAATGACTACTTTTTGTCATAATATCCCAATCACTTTCTTTAGTTGCACCGATAATCATTTGAGTACTTTGGCCTGCTGGTACAAATTTTTGGTTTCGATTGTTTTTGACATAGTTCATAATCTTATGTACTTTAGAGGAATCTTTGTTAGGGGCTAATAACTTTAAGCCATTTTCAGTAGGTAGTTCGATATTAGCACTTAAACGATCAACTAAGGCTCCTAATTCTTTTAATAGTTTTTCGCTTGCACCAGGAATTGCTTTGGCATGAATGTAGCCTCCAAAATGATATTTATTTCTTAAAAGACGAATTGTTTTAATTAAAAGTTCCATTGTATAATCCGGGCTTTTTAATATGCCTGAACTTAAAAATAATCCCTCGATATAATTACGTCGATAAAAGTTAAGTGTAATTTCACAAATTTCTTCAGGTGTAAATATCGCTCTTTTAATAGTATTGCTTTTTCTATTTAAACAATACTTACAATCAAAGATACAGCAATTTGTAAGTAATATTTTTAATAGAGAAATACATCTACCATCAGAAGCAAAAGAATGGCATATGCCTGATGCAGCAACATTTCCAATTTTACTATTTGTATTTCTTTTGCTTCCACTAGAAGAACATGAAGCGTCATATTTAGCACTATCTGCAAGTATACATAACTTTTCTTTTAGTTCCATAAGTTAATCACCTGTTATATTATATAAAAGAATTTCTAAAAAAGCAAACTTTTGTTTGTTTTAAGATGTGGAAATTTTTTCCTATGAGATTAAGTAATAGTTTAAATAAATAATTATAATTCGTAAAAGATGCATAAAAAGATTGAGATAGAAAAATAAATAAATTTAAAATTCAAACAAATTGTTTATATGGAAAAATAGAGAAACAGCAATTTAAATAAACACTATGCATGTTGACATCGTTCTTAATTCGGTATAATATACAAATAGGTGATTGGAATGGATTATTTGACAGTTAAAGAGGCATCTATATTATGGAATATTAGTGAAAGACGAATAGTTAATCTTTTAAATAACAATCGAATATCTGGGGCTTTTAAAACAGGTAGGAGGTGGAACATTCCTAAAGATACAAGTAAACCTATTGATAAAAGAACAAATTATGCTAAAGAACAAGATGATAGAAAAATTGTTGTAGTTGCTGGTATAAATTCTGAGATTGGTGTTGAACTCTCTAAAATATTACTTGAAAAAGGTTTTTATATTATTGGTTTATATCAAGAAGGAAGCTTTGTTGATAAAGCTCTACATAAGGAAGATATTAAATTACAACCTGTTAATTATTTTAAACGAGAAACTCTTATACAAGCAGTAAACGAGATAAAAAAAGATGTTTATGGCTTTATCTTTATGGAAATATTCTTTGAGCTTGAGGATTGTTTGGATTTTGATTATGATCAGTTTGAAAAAAGTTATCAAGTTAATTTATTTTCCGTTAATTTATTAGTTCGTGAAATTGTTAAAAAAATGAACTTTGAATCAAGTATAGTTCTTGTTAATAGTATTGAAGCTTATCGTGGTTCTTTTGGAGCAAGCGCTTATGCCTCTGCTCAAGCTGCTAAAGAAAATTTAATGAAAACATTTGCTAATATTTATACAGAAATGTACGGAGTAAGAGTTAATTCTGTTGTTGCAGGTTGGATCGGTGGGGTAATGGAAACTGATGATACATTCAATAAAACAAAAGATTCTATTCCAATGAAACGGCTTGGTTATCCACATGAAATAGCAGACGATATTTATTTAATGTTAACAAGACATAAATATTCTAATGGAACATCTTTAGTGTCTGATGGTGGATATTTATCATTTGATGAACAATCTAAAACAGAAGATTTAGATTCAGGAAAATTTTATCGCATTTTAGATAAATTTTTTACGGAAACAAAAAAAGGCTCTGAAATGTGGATTATTTCGACAATGATGGACAATGAATGGAATGAAGACCCTGCTGAAAGAAAATTTATTCAAAGTAATTTTGATGCAGTTGATCGAGGAGTTAAAATGGAACGTATTTTTCTTTTTAGCAAAAAGAATTTAAACAAATATAAGAAAAATAAATATATTCAAAGATACTTATCTTGTAATAAAATTAAAACAAACTTTGTAGATTTAGATTTAGTACAGGAAAGATATCCAGAACTTTTGAAAATTATAAAAGAAGGATGGATAGGTATAGATGACTATGCGCTTTTGGTAGATTTGCCTAGTGATGGAACATCTAGAGGATATGTAACTATGAATAAAAAAGAAATTGTCAAAGCTAAAGAATGTTTTAAAAAGTTACATAAATTAGCTGTTCCTTTAAGAGAAGCTATGAAATAAGTAATTAGAGTTTGATAAAAATAAGTTATGAATTAAATAATTATTTGATAGAATAATATTATAAGGTTTATGAAGCCAATAGTGGAAGATATGGATACGAATAATCACCAACCAGAAGCAATAGATAAGTTGGTAGAGGGGCAAGAAAGAGCAGGTTTTATTGAGTGCTACGGGAACTGGTAAGACGTTTACGATTGCAAATGTAATTGCAAAAACTGGAAAACCAGCTCTTGTTTTAGCACATAATAAAACACTTGCTGGACAGTTGTATGCGGAACTCAAGGAGATCTTCCCAGAGAATCATGTAGAATATTTTGTTTCATATTATAGCGGAAATTAGTGCTATTTAGTATCATTTAATCCACAAAAAAAGACTAAATAACACTAGGTAATATTAGATAAACAAATAAAATTTGTGGCTAAGAGTTGTATTCATTCGTGTTCTTAATATAATACTATAAAAATTTATAGAAATGGAGGGATAAAAAATGAAAAATATAGCTTCAATAACACCAGTATTTTATATCACAGATGATAATAAAAAAATTATAAAAGAAATTGAAAAAAAACTTGATTTAATTTTTATTGATGATAGTGATAAAAAAAGGAAATTACAAATTAAGTCTAAGGTTAGATCAATTCATTCATCACTAGCAATTGAAGCAAATTCTTTATCATTGGAATCAGTTGAGAATATTGTAGAAAAAAAACTTGTTTTAGGAGATAGAAAAGAAATTCAAGAAGTCAAAAATGCTAATGAATTATATGAACATATAAATGAATATAACTGGAAAGATGAAGATGATTTTTTAAAAGCTCATACACTAATGATGAAGTATTTTGATGATGACAATGGTTATTATAGAAATCATGGTGAAGGAGTAAAAAAAGGAAATGAAGTAATTTATTCAGCACCGCAATCTATATTGGTCCCCTCTCTCATGAAAAAATTATTTGAGTTTATGATTGATAATGAAAATAAAATTCATCCTTTAGTTTTATCCTCTGTATTTCATTATTATTTTGTATATATTCATCCATTTAGTGATGGTAATGGCAGAATGGCTAGATTCTGGGTAAGTTTAATTTTAACTGATTGGAATTCAAAGTTTGAATATATTCCTATTGAAGAAGAAATATATTTAAATCAACAAAAATATTATGATTCTATTGCAGAGTGCCATGTTAATAGTAATGCGAATGTATTTATAGATTTTATGTTAAAGTGTATTCACTCATCGTTAGAAAAAGCTACCCAGAAAACTACCCAAAAAACAAAATTAAATAATAATCAATTAAAAATTATAGAGCTAATAAAAGAAAATCCTAAAGTTACAAGAAATGAACTTGCTAGTTTTTTAAATATTACTTCTGATGGTGTTAAATATAATTTGAAAAAATTAGTTGATAATAATATAATTGAAAGAGTTGGACCAGATAATGGTGGATACTGGAGTATAAAAGTAGATGATTGATAAATAAGGATGTTTTAATAATTATGAAAAGATTAAAGTAAATATTATTTCTGGAGCAAGAAAAAAAGATATAAAAAATTTAAAAATTGTAGTTTACCTTATCCTTTTTGGGATAAAAAACGAGATACTTTTGAATGGGTGTATTTTGATGAATATAGACAAGCTGGTTATGATATACAGATAAGTTTATATGAAGCGCTAGGGAATGTTTCTAGTAGTGGAGTTACATATCACTATGAAGCTTTAATGTATGGGCGAAAAGATCCAGAAGAAAAAGAAGCTAAGTATCAAATGATGGAGAGTCATTGTCATTCTTTTGATGAAGTAGTAAGGCGTGTTTATAGATATCCGGAAACATTTCATATACCTGATGATTATTTAGATGAGTATAGCAAACAAGAATTGAGTTTTTTAAAGAAAATGCAAAGCTATTTAAAAGCGATTGGTTTACTAGATGAAAAGGAAAGTTCAGAAATTACTGCATTAAATGAAAAATGGAAAGAAATTGATGATAAAAAAAGAAAAAGTATAAAAGATTATTTTTTTCTACTAGGCTACTCAAAGAGATGGGAAAAATTAAGAGAAAAAGAAAATTTAAAAAGATATACTAATGAAAAAGCGTCGTTGTATAGTTCTTACTATCCTCTTTATACTGAGAAAAAAGGAATAGCAGAAGCTTATTTGAATGGCCAAAAAGATTATATTTTGAAACGCAAATATTCTTTTGATAAAAAAACACAAGTAGGTGATCGTTATATGGTTGTAAATGCAAATAACGAGTATTGTGGAACCTTAGAAGTAATTAGTGAAGAATTTATTCCTTTTAAAGAATTAAAAGACGAAATGGTAGATTATAAATTTGCAGGTTATAAAACATTTTTAGAATACCAAAAACATTTGTATCAGGATTATCTAGAAAGTGCGAAAATGTTTCAAGAAGAATTTACAGAAGAAAGTTTACTTACTTATTTAAAAGTGAAAGTTTTAGAAAAATTTTAGAATTGAGAATAATATGTTATTCTCTTGGTCTAAGGATAATTTAAATAGTTATATTTATAAATTAACCAAAAAGAAATAATACAAGATAACTAACATTTATGATACCCAATTTGGATACGAATCTAATGATTAGTAAATATGTATAAATAAAACGAAAAAGATAAAAATAAGAGCAAGGAAAACATATAGTGTTTCCTTGTTTTGCTTTAAAATAAGTGTTAGAATATATCATTATAAATTGACTTGTAACATTAAGTGTTATTTAGTGCTATTTAGTAAATTTGTGGCCGACATTCGTGTCCAAGCAAAAAAGAAGAGATTGAAGCGCTAAAAATTAGTCAGGACACGAATTTTTGGATTTTGGACACGAATATTCTGGCTGACTGTAGTCATAATAAGGAGGGCAATATGTTTAAATTAGTATCAAAATATAAACCAAGTGGAGACCAACCAGAAGCAATTGATAAGTTGGTTATGGTATTGAAAATGGCGATAAAGAGCAGGTTTTACTGGGTGCAATAGGGACTGGTAAGACTTTCACAATTGCAAATGTAATCGCAAAAATTGAAAAACCAATCCTTGTTTTTGCACACAATAAAACACTTGCTGGATAGTTGTATGCGGAACTCAAGGAGATATTTCCAGAGAATCATGTAGAATATTTTGTCTCCTATTATGACGTTTGCCCAAATCCTGTATTATTTAGTGTTATTTAATGTTGATAAGTCCAGAAAATATGGATAAAATAGCACTAGATGGACTAAATAATACTAAACAAAAAATAAAATTTGTGACTTTTTGTTTAAGAAATTTGTCCTTATAATTTTCAAAGCAATCGTATAATCAAATATAAAAATTCATGATATAATATAAACGTTGAGGGGGGAATATAAAAATGAATGAAATAGAAATGTATAATAAAAAAACATTTGAAGATATTAAACATATTGATTCAATTGGTAATGAATATTGGTTAGCACGTGAATTACAAGTTGTTTTAAATTACAAAGAATGGCGAAAGTTTGAGGGTGTTATTAATAAGGCTAAAAATGCTTGTATCAATAGTAATGTTAATATGACAGATCATTTTGTCGGCACCGACAAAACGATAAAAATGCCTAAAGGCGCTTCAAAGTTAATTAATGATTATGAGTTATCAAGATATGCCTGTTATTTAATTGCCCAAAATGGAGACTCTAGGAAAGAAAGTATAGCTCTTGCTCAAACATACTTTGCTATCCAGACAAGAAAACAAGAGTTAACTGAAAAAGAATATAGTGAATTAACTGAAGATGAAAAGAGGTTTTATCAAAGAAGTTTAACTAAAAAAGGGAATTATTCTTTAAATCAAGCTGCTAAGAATGCAGGAGTTAAAAACTTTGATAAATTTCATAATGCTGGTTATAAAGGATTATATAATGGGGAAACAGCTAACGATATTGCCAAAAGAAAAAAATTAAGATATAGGGAAGATATTTTAGATAATATGGGAAGTGAAGAACTAGCAGCTAATTTATTTCGTATTACACAAACTGAGGCAAAATTAAAAAGAGATAGTATACAAGGCGAAAGTAATGCTAATATAGTACATTATAATATTGGAAAAAATATTAGAGAAGTTATAGAAAAGAATGATGGAACTATGCCAGAAAAATTACCAACACCTAAAAAATCATTAAAAGAATTAGAAAAAGAAAATAAAAATAAACTAATAAGTAATGCTAGTAACAAATAAATATGATTTTTCATGAAAAAACTATGAAAGGATAGTGAGAATGAAACAACAATTTGATAAATGGGTTAATTGATGTTGGATTTAAATTAGAACACATGGGATAATCCTATGCTACTGATGAAATAATTAAATTAAAACCAAAATATGCAGAGCAAAAGGACTATTCATATTATGTTTACTTTAAATGTAAAAAGTAATTATTATACCTATTTGTTAAAAAAATATGTTGATGTTATCTTGTATTATTTAGTCCATAAAATGGAATTTGTGACCAACATTCATATCCAAGTAAAAAAGAAGAGATTGAAGCACAAAAAATTAGTAAAAACACGAATTTTTGAATTTTGGACACGAATATTCTGGCTGACTATAGTCGTAATGAGGAGGAAAAAATATGTTTAAATTAGTATCAAAATATAAACCAAGTGGAGACCAACCAGAAGCAATAGATAAGTTGGTAGAGGGAATTAATAATGGCAAGAAAGAGCAAGTTTTACTGGGTGCTACGGGAACTGGTAAGACGTTTACGATTGCAAATGTAATTGCAAAAACTGGAAAACCAACTCTTGTTTTAGCACATAATAAAACACTTGCGGGACAATTATATGCGGAACTCAAGGAGATTTTCCCCGAAAATCACGTCGAGTATTTTGTGTCATATTATGATTACTATCAACCTGAAGCTTATGTTCCATCAAGTGATACCTATATAGAAAAAGATTCATCGATAAATGACGAGATAGACGAACTGCGTCATGCTGCAACAGCCTCATTGATTAATAATCCTGATACAATTGTAGTTTCAAGTGTTTCTTGTATATATGGTATAGGTGAAAAAGAAGAGTATATAAATAAAATGCTAATTCTTAATGTTGGTGATACAATTAGTAGAAATACAATTATTAATAAGTTGGTAGATATGACTTATGAGCGTAGTGATATAGATTTTCATAGAGGTACTTTTAGAGTTCGAGGAGATGTTATAGATATTATTCCTGTTAATGAACATGCTAATGGTATTAGAATAGAACTATTTGGTGATGAAGTTGAAAGAATTTATAGTTTTGATCCAGTTACTGGTGCAATTATTCAAAATAAAAAAACCATAACTATATCTCCTGCTAGTCACTTTGTTACTAGTGATGAAAAAATGTTGGAAGCTATAAGTAGAATTGAAGCTGAGCTAAATGTTCGTTTGGAAGAATTAAAAAAAGAAAATAAATTAATTGAAGAACAAAGACTTAGAGAAAGGACACTTTATGATTTAGAAATGCTTAAAGAAACGGGTTTCTGTAGTGGTGTTGAAAATTATTCAAGACATCTTGCTTTGCGTGATGAGGGGGAAACTCCAACTTGTTTAATTGATTTTTTTCCTAAAGATTTTTTATTAGTGGTTGATGAATCGCATGTAACTCTTCCTCAAGTTCGAGGAATGTATAATGGTGATAGAATGCGTAAACAGACACTTGTTAATTATGGTTTTCGTCTTCCAAGTGCCTTAGATAATAGACCTCTAACCTTTAGCGAATTTGAGGATAAAATAAATCAAGCTATTTATGTTTCAGCAACACCAGGAGATTATGAACTAGAAAAAGTAAATAATTCTTATATTGAACAAATAATTAGACCGACGGGTCTATTAGATCCTACTATTGAAGTTAAACCAACAATGGGGCAAATTGATGATATTATAAATGAAATAAATATACGAAAAGAAAAAAATGAAAGAGTTCTTATAACTACTTTAACTATAAGAATGAGTGAAGAATTAACAAACTATTTAAAAGAAATGAATATTAAAGTGGCTTATTTACATAGTGAGATAAAAACTTTAGAGCGTTTAAAAATAATTCAAGAATTAAGAATGGGAGTTTATGATTGTGTTGTAGGTATTAATTTGCTTCGTGAAGGTTTAGATATTCCAGAAGTTAGTTTAATATGTATCTTAGATGCTGATAAGCAAGGTTTCTTGCGAAGTAGTAGAAGTCTTATTCAAACAATAGGTCGAGCAGCAAGAAATAGTAATGGTCATGTTATTATGTATGCTGATATAATAAGTGAAGCGATGGATATTTCGATAAAAGAAACAGCAAGACGTCGTGAAATTCAAGAATTATATAATAAAGAACATGGTATTATTCCTAAAACTATAGAAAAGGAAATTAAAGAAGTAATAAGTAATGAAATTAAAAATGGTACTAAAGATACACCAAAAATGAGTAAGAAAGAAAAAGAACAAATGATGTTACGTATTGAAGAGGAAATGAAAAATGCAGCTAAGAATTTAGACTTTGAACGAGCTATGGAACTTAGAAATGTTTTGTTTGAAATGAAAAGTGAATAAAGGTTATTTTTTATAATTTGACAAAAAATGAGTTTTTTGATATTATAGCAACCATTAAAAAGAGGGGTTTTTGTTTATAATTAAAGTAAAATGTAGAATTCTAAAATAGATAAAAAAGGGATGAATTTATATGGAAAAAACGTTTATTTTTGGTCATCAAAAGCCAGATACTGATAGTGTATGTGCAAGTATTTGTTTATCTTATTTAAAAAATGAATTAGGCTTTAATACTACTCCAAAAGTTTTAGGTCATATTAATAATGAAACTAAATTTGTTTTAAACTATTTTGATGTTAGAGAGCCTGAATATTTAAATGATGTAAAAATTCAAATAAGAAATATGAAATATAATAAAAATTGTGTTATTTTAGAAAATGCATCGATTTTAGAAACATTTAATCTAATGCAAAATGAAGAGGCATCGGGAGTATGTATAGTTGATGAAAATCGTAAATTAAAAGGCTTAGTAACATTAAAAGAGTTAGCTATTCAATTAATAAAAGGGAATAGAAATAAATTAAGAACTAGTATTTTAAATTTAGTAAAAGTACTAGAAGGAGAAATAGTTTTAAAATTTACGGACGAAATAGATGGTAATATTTTTGCGGCAACTTATAAAAGTAAAACAATATTTGAAACTGTAAAACTTACTAAAGATGATATTATGATAGTTGGAGATCGTTATAAGATATTAGATTATTCTATTGATTCTAAAGTGCAATTAATAATTGTAACTGGTGGTTATGAAATAGATGAAGATTTAATTAGAAAAGCAACGAATAATAAAGTTAGTATTATTAAGACTAATTTTGATACTTATCATACATCAAATAATTTAATTTTAGCAAATTATATTAAAACCATTATAACTGATTTTAATCCAATAACTATAAATACTTTGGATTATCGTACAGACTTTTTGGAATTATCAGAAAAATTTGGCCATACTAATTATCCAGTTATTAACAAGAAGAATAAGTGTTTAGGGTTACTTAAAATAACTGATATAAATCAATTTGAAAAATTACATGTTATATTAGTTGATCATAATGGTTTTAGTCAAAGTGTTGATGGAATTGATGAAGCAATAATTGATGAAATAATTGATCATCATAATTTGGCTAACATTGTTACACCTACACCAATTAATTTTAGAAGTATGCCAGTTGGTTCTACTTGTACAATTATTTATCATATGTTTTTAGAAAATCATATATTTATACCTAAGCATATTGCAGGTCTTATGTTATCTGCTATTTTATCTGATACATTGCTTCTAAAGTCAGTCACAGCAACAGATATTGATAAGAGCGTTACAAGAGAACTTGCAAGTATTGCAGAAGTGGATATAAATAAATATGGGCATGAAATGGTAAAGGCAGGATTTTCAATAAAAGATAAAAAAGCCGAAGATTTAATTGAAGATGATATAAAAACATTTAGAGCAAGTGAAAAAATAGTAGGTATTAGTCAAATATTTACGATGGACTATGATGATATTGCAGAAAATATGGATAGTTTTATTGATAAAATAGATGATTTAGCAAATGGAAAATTTAATATAGTTATTACGTTGATAACTGATATAGAAAAAAATGGTTCATATGTTTTTTATGATCGAAAATCAGAAAGCATTATTAAGGATATATTTAATAATGAAGAATTTCATGAAGGATACTATGTTCAAGATTTATTATCTAGAAAAAAGCAATTGGTACCAAATGTTATGGATGTTTTAGAAAAATAATTCATTTAATGTAGGGGATGGTTAATATGAAAAATTATCTAATTGATAAAAATTTATTTAATTTTGTTACGAATTATAAAATTATTAATGATACAATATTATTATATTTTGCGGGGGAAGAGTTTCCCAAAAATATTCCATATTCTATTGAAAATGAAAAGAAGATATTAAAACAGATGAGAATTCAAGCAATAGAAGGAAAGTATTTCATAAAAGCTGTTAAAGAAAAGCGTAAAGAAATTAAAAAGTATATAAAATCAATTTTTAGAGCTATAGCATTTTGTCTATTTTTTATTATTTTTTATATGTTTAATTTAGATTATATATCTAATTTAGAGACAACAATAAAGATAATAGATGTAGATATAATTTTTGCTTTAGGAGTTAGTTCTATCCCAATTTCATTAATTGTGCAATTTTTTAACTTTAGAAGACTAAATAAATATAATGAAGTATTAGATGACATTAAAAAGAATGTATTATTTGTAGATAATGAAGAAAAAATAAATGATAATTTAAGTAATCCAAGAATATTAGATAATACCTCTTTTGAAACTATAGAACTTATAGATAATATTAGAAATATGCAAAATTGCTTAACGATTAATAATATAGAAAAATTAAAATATGAGCAATTGAAGATAATTCTTAAAAATATAAAAAGAGAAGAAACGTTTAATTTTAATTATGAACTTCCTGATGATGAAAGTATATCATTATTGAGAAAATTAGACGATTAAATGTTTAAATTAAATTATTTCCCAATAGTTAAAAAATATGCTACAATGATTATATAAAGGGTGATTAAATGAAAAAAGTAGAACAAGCTTTTAATAAACTAATTTTTATGGAAATGGTATTTTCAATAATATTTGCATTACTAGGATTAATAATATTTTTAAAAAGTGAAATGACTAATAGAGTTGTAGGGACACTTATGGGAACATTTTTTGTAATATCAGGGATTATGTCAATTACCAGTTTTGTAGATAAGAATAAAATTAAATTATTTCATTATAATATTATTTTTGGGATTTTAAGTATAATAATTGGTATATTTATTCTTTTTAGTCCTTTATCGATTATTAATTCTATTAATATAATTTTAGGGATATGGTTAACAATTACTAGTATTAATAAAATTGTTTATTTTATATATTTAAAAAAAATTAAAGAAGAGAGTAATAAATTATTTTTGGTATCAGCAATCTTATTATTGTTTTTAGGTATTATGATAATTGTAAATCCTTTTAGAAGCATAGTTATAACTAAAACTATAGGTTTATTTATAATGTTATATAATGCAGTTAATATTAATAGTTTGGTTTTACTAAAAAGAAGGGCTAAGAATTTATTAAAATTAATTACAAAGTAATTTAATAATTATAGTAAAGTAGAATAACAATTCTATTTTTTATTTGCTATTTTTTATTACTTTGGGTATACTATATATAGAATAAGAAGGTGTAGTTATGGCGAAGATTAAGGATATCTATGCAAGAGAAATACTAGACTCTCGTGGTAATCCCACAATTGAAGTTGAATTAACTTTAGAGAATAACATCAATGTAACTGCATCGATTCCTAGTGGGGCTTCAACTGGTTCTAGAGAGGCTTTAGAATTAAGAGATCATGACCCTTTAAGATTTAATGGTAAAGGTGTTTTAGCGGCGGTTATTAATGTTAATCAAATAATTAGACCAAAGTTAATAGGAAAAGAGTTAGATCAAACTATGATTGATCGTCTTTTAATTGAATTAGATGGAACCCAAAATAAAAGTAGGTTGGGAGCTAATGCTATTTTAGGAGTATCATTAGCTACATTAAAGGCTTTAGCTAAAAATAGTGGTAAAGAATTATATGAATATGTTTCTAATGGTAAAGTTTCTCTTCCTATACCATTTATTAATATTATAAATGGAGGTGCTCATGCTACAAATAATTTAGATATTCAAGAATTTATGATCGTTCCTATGATTAAAGGATTTAAAGAAAAAATTCGTTGTGCATCTGAAATATTTATGACTTTAAAAAGGATTTTAAAAGAAGAAAATTTAAATACTGCTGTTGGTGATGAAGGTGGTTTTGCCCCAAATTTAGAGTATAATAGTTATGCACTTGATTTAATAATAAAGGCAATAAAAGAAAGTAGATATGTACCAGGGAAAGATGTTTTTATCGCTTTAGATGTTGCAGCTAGTGAAATGTATGATAAACAATCCAAATTATATCATTTAGATGGTAAAAATATTTCAAAAGAAGAGTTAACTAAATATTATTTAGCTTTAATTAAAAGATATCCAATTATAAGTATTGAAGATCCATATTATGAAGATGATTTTGAAAGTTTAGCTAAATTAACGAAACTTATTGGAAAAAAAGTAATGATTGTTGGTGATGATTATTTTGTAACTAATGCTAAATATTTAAATGTTGCAATTGAGAATAAGAGTGGAAATGCAATTCTTTTAAAAGCTAATCAAGTTGGAACTATATCTGAAATGATAAAGACGATATTTTATGCTAAGAAGAATAATTATAAAACTATTATTTCTCATCGTAGTGGTGAAACTTTAGATACTTTTATTGCAGATTTAGCAGTTGGCTTGAATTTACATTTTATAAAAAGTGGTTCTATGTCAAGGGGAGAAAGAATTGCTAAATATAATCGTCTTATGAAAATAGAAGAAGATTTGAGAAAAAAATAATAAAAAGTATTATTACTCTAAAAAATAGTTTTTTTTGATAAAAGACTATTTTTTTTATGAAAAAAAAGGAAATGACTAATTTAGTAACTATATATATAAA
Source organism: uncultured Mycoplasmatota bacterium (assembly GCA_948472605.1). Taxonomy (GTDB): domain Bacteria; phylum Bacillota_I; class Bacilli_A; order RF39; family UBA660; genus MGBC108787. The sequence continues at coordinate 2,983 of CAOKUH010000013.1, read as the reverse complement.
TAGAGAGGAGGTAAAAAATGAATAAGTTAACTGATTATGAGTTACAAAATATTTCAGGTGGATGTAGTATTTTTTTAAGAACAATATACAGTTTTTTAAAATCTATTAATTTTAAATTTGGTAGAATGATTTAAAAATTTGTTTTTCTTAAATCTTTTTGCTATAATACGTTGTAGGTGATTGATTTGAAGAAAAAAATGATAAAAAAATATGAAACTGAAGAACAACTTGAAGTAAAAAAATTTATATTTGTTTTATTAGGTTTAATATTGGTTATAGTAGGTATCTATTTCTTTACAAGGGCTTTTGTTACTAAAGATTTATTTAATAATAATAGTGAGGAAATAACTTATACTGATGGAGTAATTAATTATAATAGTGTTATAGTAGGTACAATGCTTAATAGAAAAGAGAAAGAGTATTATGTAATGGCATTTAGTAATGAAAATCCAGAAGCTAGTTATTATGATACTTTAGCATCATCTTATAAAGGTAAGAAAGAGAAAAATATATATTATTTAGATTTAAATAATGAATTAAATAAAAAATATGTTGCAACTGATGATAAGGTATCAACTAAATTTACTAAACTTGATGAATTAAAATTTGGTAATTTAACTTTATTAAAAATAAAAGATGGTAAAGTGACTAAGTTTATAACTAAAGTTGATGAAATAAAAAAAGAATTAGGAATATAAATTATACTTCATAGTTAATAAATTCGCTTGAGAATAGTGAATTTATTTTTTTTGTAAAATTTTGTAGAATAGGTTTACTTTAGTTTTAAAAAAATAAAAAATATGTTACTATTTCTATAGTAGAGGGTGATAAAATGGATGACTCAAAAAAATATACTAAAGGTTTTAATCTAAAAGAAGTCATTCTTATAATAATTGCTACTGCATTATTAACTAGTATAACAACTGGCGTTATAATATATAATCAAAACAAGCTTACTAAAAATATTACTTATAAAGATTTAAATAAAGATACTGCTTTGAAAGAATTTTTAAGTGTATATGCTTCTTTAATAGATGAGTATTATGAAGATGTTGATAAGACAGCTATGTTAGAGAGTGCTATTGCAGCAATGTTTAAATATTTGGGCGAAGATTATTCAACTTATATGAGTAAAGAGGAAACAGAAGCTTTAGCTAATAGACTTAAAGGAGAGTATAAAGGAATAGGAATAACTATAAATAGTGAAAATGTTTTAGTTGATGTATTTTTAGATGGTCCTGCATCATCCGCTGGATTATTATCTGGTGATAAAGTAATAGCTGTGGATGGAAAAATCGTTAGTCAAAGTAGTGAAATAACAGAGATAATATCTAGTAAAAGTATAGGTGAAAAAATAAGGATTTCAGTTAGTAGAGGAGATGCTAATTTAAATTTTGATGTGGAAGTAAAAAAATTATATATTCCTGCAGTTAACTATGAAATGTATGAAAATAATATAGGTTATTTAAAAATAACAACTTTTTCTAATACTTTAAAACAACAAGTTAGTAAAGCATTAAATGATTTAGAAAGTAAAGGTATGCAATCTTTAATAATTGATCTTCGAGATAATTCGGGAGGATATTTGTCTGCTGCTAAAGATGTCGCTAGTATATTTTTGAAAAAGGATGATATTATTTATTCTTTAGAAGAAAAAGAAGAAACTACGATTGTTAAAGACGAAACTAATGAAGCTAAAAATTATAAAATAGTTGTATTATTTAATGGAGCTAGTGCATCATCTTCAGAGGTTTTAATTGCGGCTTTGAAAGATAGTTATGGGGCAATAACTGTAGGTGTTACAAGTTATGGTAAAGGAAAAGTGCAACAAACTCATTCTTTAGAAGATGGTAGTATGGTTAAATATACATCAGCAAAATGGTTAACTCCAAAAGGTGAATGTATTGATGAAATAGGAATTACTCCAGAATATTATGTAACATTTAATCCAGATACTAATATTGATGAACAACTTGAGAAAGCTTTAGAGCTTGCGAAATAGACTTTTTGTAAAGTCTTTTTTTCTATATTTGATTTTTATGGATTATATATTGTATAATAATTATGAAAGAGAGATGTTATGAACAATTTAAAAGTAGGAGATAATCTTACTATACATTGTTATAAACATAATGGTATTCTCCATAGAGTATGTGAGGAAGCAACTATATTAGAAATAACTAATGAAAGGTTAGTTTGTGCAAATAATAAAACAAAAATTACTGAAGATGATGGGAGAAGTTATAATACAAATGAAATAGCAATATTGATATTTTATAAAAGTAGTTGGTTTAATATAATTGCTCAATTAAAAGAGCAGGGTTTATTTTATTATTGTAATATAGCGTCACCTTTTATAATAGACAATAATATTATTAAATATATTGACTATGATTTAGATTTAAGAGTTTTTCCTGATGGAGGGTTTCGTATTTTAGATAGAAACGAATATAAATACCATAAACATATAATGTGTTATAGTAATGAATTAGATCAAATTATAAAAAGTGAATTACAAGAGTTAATTTCTTTAAAAAAAGAAGAAAAATACCCTTTTGATAAGGAAAAAATTCAAAATTATTATGAAAAATATGTAAATTTACAAAAAAATGTTAAAAAATAGCATTTTTTTGTTGCATTAACATAAAATATAGTGTAAAATGAAAAACGTGCTGAACAAATAATTAGCACAAAAAGATATACCAAATAAAAATTCATTTTACAACAAAAAAACACAAAAAATGTAAATTATTAAAAAAAATGTAAAAAAGTGTTGACAATAAAAAAATGATTTGGTATATTACTAGTGCGTTAAGCAAAAAAAGCTTAAAGCGCAAAAGAAAACGATCTTTGAAAACTAAGTAAAAAAGTCAATTTTGAGTAGCTTAGATTAAACTTAAATATTATAGATTAAATAAATCTTTTTATTGAGAGTTTGATCCTGGCTCAGGATGAACGCTGGCGGCATGCCTAAGACATGCAA
>CAOKUH010000012.1 GCA_948472605.1 uncultured Mycoplasmatota bacterium | reverse complement strand
ATACTACCTCTTTCTTATATATCTTATAAATCAGTTATTTGCAAATACATTTTTGATAATAATAAAACGGCTTTAAGAACTTCTTAAAGATAACTCTCTTACTATTATTTACTATATTTAGTTTATCATACATATGTAAATTTAGATAATATATTTTGAATAATATAAAAAAATAGTTGGCTATTTGCATACAAATTACTTTCTTGATGAACTTCCTTATAAAATAAAAAAACTAGTAAATAAGATATTTACTAATTTAAATTGTATTATTCATCAGAGAAGAAATCATCAAAAAATTCATCGTCAGTTATAACATTATCATTTACAATAACGCTATCTACATCTATATTAATTTTAGGTTCATCAGGAAGTTCTTTTTCTGTTTCTTTTGGCTTTTTGGTTTTCTTAGATGATGGTTTTTCTGGTGTTGTTATTTCATCTACTTTTGGTTTTAATTTTTCTTTTTCATCGATTTCTTTATCTTCTTTTTTTGTATTTTCTTCTTTAGATTCATTTATTGCTTTTTCCATTTCGGCTTTTTGTCTTGCTTCTTCTTCATCAAGTTCTTTTAATTTTTTATCGATATCTGCAATCATTCTATCAATATCTTCGTTAGACATTGGCGCATCCTTCATGAATGGATTTGGAGTAGCAAATGGATTTGGAGATGGCATTCCTCCAAAGTTTGGCATATTAGTAGGCATACTATTCATACCACCACCCATAGGTCCCATATTAGGCATTCCAAAGCCATTCATGTTAGAAGGTGATGGTCCAAAATTTGGCATTCCAGGTAATCCCATACCAGGCATATTCATATTTGAATCCATATTATTTAACATATTTTTTCTTTTTTCTTCCATAACATATTGTTTTATATCAAATAATTGTATTGGTTTTTCTTTACGAGTAGGAAGCTCTGCTTTCTCACGTTTTATACCCCAATCCATTTTATAATCTGGTTCTAATTTAGTTCTAAATGGATATTTTCTTAAACGAATTATAATAGCTTCAAATAATTTAAGTTTTTGTAAATCTGTGACAGTTACAAGAGGAGTTGATGCTGTTTTATCTTTTTCTTTAGATTTAACTTCTCCACACATTTTACTTATTTCTTCTAATGCAGCCATTTCGGTACTTATTAAGTACACCCAGTTACCACAGTTTCCTTTAATTACTTCTGCAACTTCTTTTCCATATACATCATTTAATTGGGCAAAGTTTTGAATAATAAAAGTAAATCTAATGTCACGACTTCTTGCTGCTGAAACCATTGAATCTACATCTTTAAGTGGTGGCATATTCGCAAACTCATCAAGAATAAAATTAGTTCTATATGGTAATTTACCACCCATTTCTTTAGCAACATCTATTAAAGTTTCATAACATTGTTTTATAAATATAGTAAGTAAGCTATGATAAGTTGTTTTTTCATCATGAATAATCATAAATACAGCAGTTTTTTCTTTACCAATATCACGCATATCAAAGTCAGTATAAGCAAGCATTTCACTTAATTTTTCTCTCGATGCAAATGTACGAACTTTTTGACGGAATGTAGATGTTATACCACCTGCTGTATCCTTAGGAGCATTAATAGTTCCAGATGCAAATATATATGCACTAGAATCTTGTCCTTTTAAATTAAAGTATTCTTTAATATAAGTTCCAGCAGCTAATCTTTCTTCTCCTACACTACTCATAAAGTTAATTGAATTCATATTAACTTCTTCTTCTTTAGCATCCATAAATAAACCTAATGCTAAACCTGAGAAATAATCGGCAGCACTATTTTCCCAAAATGGTTCAGCTTTATTATTTGGATCTCTAATTATATTTAAACCAACGTCATCTAATAATTCTGTTGATTTATCAACATTTCCATCTTTGTAATAACGATATGGTAAAGTTAATGGGTTCCAAGCATTACCATTTTGTGGATCTCTAAAATTTAAAACAATTATTTTATATCCTTGTTTTTTTAAATAATCTGCACTATATTCGTATATTTCACCTTTAGGGTCAGTAATTATCATACTTTCACCTTTTTTGGCAAGTAAATTAACCATTGGCTTAACGATAGTTTGTGTTTTACCTGAACCAGTAGAACCAATAACTAAGTTATGATAATCTCCATTATCTACCCATATATCTTTACCATTATTAATCAATGGTATACCAGCAGCTTCAACATGATTATCACTTGCTAAAACATGCTCTACACTGCGATCTTCTTTTATTTCTTTATCTTTACTCCATCTAGAATAACCTTTTTCTTCTTTTTCTTTTATAGATAATCCAAAACCACCTTTATCACGATCAAAAATATAAGATGAAACTGATGTAAATATAACAATCATCGCAATAAAAAACATAAGTAAAGTTAATATTAAATTATCTCCTACAAAAGCTGGAAAAGGATTTAAACCATAAAAAACTCCCTCATTAAAAAAAGATGTAAAATTTAACACTGCTATAGCACACAAGTATAATAAAAATAAACAAAATATTATAAAAATGACAAAATCCTTAGGTGCAACTCTAAATTTCATTTAACATTCCTCCGTTTTTTTTCTTAACTTATTTTACTATATTATTTATAAATTAGCAATTACATTTCCAACAAATTTTGTTATATCACTAACTAAAAACTTTATAATATAAAAAAGCACCTTAAGTACTTTTCTACAAATTAGTTAAAACTAACTCTATAATTCATAATTGATTCTTCAATAAAATTAAAAGTATTATTTCCATCAAATATAGTATAAATTCTTTTATCATTTCTAGTAGTTTTTGTACAATTTTTTATATCTAAACTAATACTTTTTAATTTATTATTCATAAATTCAATATATTTTTCTTTATTAGCAAAATTTTTATTTTTAAAATCATCTTCTAATAATTCATAGCTTTCATCAATATTATTTACAAGTTTATCAATGTATGATGAATAATATAAATTACAAATATAGTCATTCGTAACTATATTAGAAGCTTCTATTTCATTAAAACTATTTAAAGGTAAATTATCCATATTGATAGGAATAGTTTCAATATCATTATAAACTGGATATATGGCCATAGATAAACGATTATAATCTACCAAAAGAAAATATTTAACATTCTCTTTTAATGTAATAATTTCTTCAAATGTAGCAGTTGTAATATCTCCAATTAGGTAATAAATGAATTTATTATCTTGTTCTTTGTAATACATTTCTTTTGCTTTAAAGGTTGGAGATTCATTATATAATTCTATTTTAGTTAAAATATTATCTATAGTAATTTGATTTGTATCAATAAATTCTTTAGCTAAAGTATTATATAAAGCTATATTATTTTTGTTTTTATTATAATTTAAATATTTATTTATATTATTTACTTGGGAAAAGAAATAACTATATTCACTTACAGGTTGCATATCAAATGGTATTTTTTGCTCTGGAGGATTTTTTGGAGTTTTATCATCTTTTAATAAAATTAAGAAAGCAGAAGTTATGATAAAACATAATAAAATTAGAATTCCAAATATAATAAATTTTATTTTATTTTCTTGACTCATAATATTCTCCTTTAACTACAACCATTAGTAACATAACTTAACCAATTATTAGCATTTTTTTGACGCTCTCCATTATTACAATAATATTCTCCTGGTATTTCAAAATGCATACAGAAATAATGGGCCATTTCACTAGCTGAAGTATCTCCATTTAAATTATTTTTTACACTACTAAAGCTAGGGCTATCTAATTCATATAATAGGAAGTTTAATTGGGCATCTAAAGTATTCCACGAGCTACCATACATACTTTTCAAAGTATTTCCACGTCCACACCACTGAGCAATTCCAACACAGCCTATGCTATTAACAATTGCTGGATCTAATCCTGATTCAGCTTGAAAATTTCCAAGCATTGCTGCAACAGCATTATCAGAATATCCTTGATTTTTTAAAGTTAAACATATTGTTTGACTATTGTTGTTTCCAGATACTACTCCTCCACTATTACTGCATTCTTGACGACTATTTTCAGCAGATACAAAATTTAGAGGATTTACCGCTTCACCATTAACAATTACTTGAAAATCTAAGTGTACTCCTGTTGTTACTCCTGTTTTTCCCATTTTACCAATAACTTGTCCTTGTTTTACATTAGCATTTAGACTTACAAATACACTAGACATATGTCCATATCTTGTAATTGTACCATCATTATGTTTTATTTTAACGAAGTTACCAAGTCCACCATAGCAAGAATTATCTCCATTTACACATCCTGTACCTACTTCAATTACGACTCCATCAGCAGCAGCTATTATATTATGATAGTTATCATTTGCCCCACCACCAATATCAATAGCTTTATGAAAAGAACTAGCACCTGCAGTTGGCGCCTTACGTGGTCCAAATGGACTAGTTATTGATGTAGCAGTAGGAGTTCCTTTAGCATAGGAAATTCCATCTTCTAAAGTTATTTCACTACCTCCTATTGGCCACCACATACAACCAGTCGTATTAAATGTAGATGTAGTTTGACCAATGCGATAATATTCAATATCTCTACCATAATATGTTTCTAAAATTCGGTATAATTCATATTGTGAATCAACTTTTTCTAATAAATACTTGGCTCCATATATACTAAGTGAAGTGAACTTTTTAGTACTATTAACATGTTCTTTCGGAATTTTTATTCCTCTTTCTTTTTCTGTTTTTAAAACCCAATTGGCAGGAACAATTAAAGCTCCTTGTTCATTTTCATTCATCATGTGATAAAAGTAAGTACCTTCTTCATTTTCTTCTTTTTTCTTTGTATAAGAAAAAGAATCATAAACAGCTGGTATTATATCACCATGTTTGCCAATTATTTTACCTGATGTATTTGAAACAGCTTTTTTTATTTCTGCTGCTTTTTCTTCACTTCCATTTAGTTTTGTAAAGTTATTTGCGAGTTCATCATAATCCCTTAAAACGACACAATTATCAGCTAAATTAACAACAATATAACTTCTTTTAGCTATCGCCATTGCTTCATAAACAATTTCGTTATCTACATCTAAGAAATTTCTATTGTCTGTCCAAATAACTCCAGCAACAAATTCATCAATTGTATATTCTTCGTATTCATATCTATCAGTTTCTGCTAAATTTACATATATAGATGATGTAACTGGATCTTTCTCATAAGTATCTTTTTGCCAAGTTAAATAAATTTTATCACATTTATAATTATAACTTTCTGGATTTATATTACCTATTCCATGTAAATCAAAGTCCATTTGAAATACTAATATAAAGATAAAAAATATTATTCCAATTACACCTATTACAATCCAAGTTACGGGTTTAGAAAATAAAGCTTTTATGGCATGTTGTTTAGCTATAGCTTTTGCATTTCCTATAACTCCCTCAAATATTCCTCTTTGAGGCAAATATTCAGGAGGTTCCGAATTTAATAAACTCTCATCATTAAAGTCTTGATTATTTGATTGCTCATGACTTTCTTCTAAATCTTTTTGTTCTTCTTGTATTTCTTCATCTTTGTAGTCCATAAATTCACCTACTTACTTATTATAGTCCTCCTCCAGCTCCAAATGAATCTAATTCTTCTTGAGTAACTACAACATTAATACGCATTCTTCTATTACCACAAATAAATAGTGCTTCCCCTTGGTTATAATATTTAATACTTTCCATCTCTGCATCATTTAAATCAATTAACTTAGCTAAATCTTCTGTTGCTTGTTTACGTAAGCCCATAATTAAATAATAAGATGCATTATCAAATATGGCTTTTCCATGAACTATAACATTAGGTGCTGCAAAGTCTGTTGGTTGTTGGGTAATTATAATTGTACCCGTATTGTATTTTCTACTACGTCTTTGAATTTGGGCTAGGAATTCTGCCCCTAATTCATTTCTTGTTGATAATAATACATGGGCTTCATCAACACACATTACAGTATCTATATCTTTATCTAAGCATAAACCCCAAGCATATTTCAAAATATTAAAGAATAATGCATTTTTAATATTTTCATCACTATTCATAAGTTCTCTTATATTAAATACAATAAAATCACTTTGGATATCTAGAGTAGTATGACCAGTAAAGTAGTATTTTAATTCTTTAACTAATGGTCGTACCTTCAGTTCAAGACGTTCCATAACATCACGTTCATGTGTTTGTTCTGGCATCGATAAAAGTCTTCCTTTTATAGTGGCATAAACATCATCAAATGTTGGATAGTCAGTTGAAACAAGTTTAGTAAAATCGGTATCATAATCTATTTTATAACGTTTATATGTGTCTTGAACTACTTCACTAAACATGGTTAAGACATCCTCTTCAATTGAAGGCGAATAGTATTTCATAAATGCTTTTAATTGTTGTAAAGTTCTTGTAAGTACTGTATAACCTAGTCCTGCTTCTATTTCCTCTTCATCGGCATCTACAACTATTTCTAGAGGATTTATCATACCAAATTCTCCACCTTTACCAAGGTCTAAGAAATCTCCTCCAACATTTCTAGTCATTTCTCCAAGTTCACCCTCAGGATCAATACATACTACTTTATAACCATTTCTTAAGTTACTTCTTACTAAAAGTTTCGCAACAGTAGATTTACCACTTCCACTAGTTCCTAAAATTATCATATTAGCATTATTACGATTATTTTCTTTTTTTATTTTATATAAAAACTGATTAAATAAAACAACTCCTCCAGAAAAATCTACTCCCAGTAGAACACTATTTCCAGGATCTTTAATACTATCAAATATAAAGGGATACATAGCAGCAATAGTTGCAGAAGGAATTGGAGTACCAATACGATTTTCCACATCTTGTTTTGGGAAAATAGGAATAATAGATTTTAAGACCTTTTCTTGTTCAAACATTAAAGGTATTCCTCTCATTCCTAGACCATCTAAATAATTTCGAACTTGCATTTTTTTCATTTCTAATTCTTCTTTATTGTTAGCAGAAATAAACAAATGCATTTGGAAATCAAATATTCTTGCTTGAGTAGCAGCTAGCATTTGAATAAATTGTTCAAGTGATTCATAGTCCTGGCGAATTCTTTCTTGAAATGTCTTATCATTTTCAGTATGATACCTTTGCTTTAAGTCAGCAATTTCTTTATTTAACATTCTTTGTAATGTGGAAAACTCTATAGGAATATGTTTTATAGCTACTTTTACGCCTGAAATATTTGTAATGTTAGCTAGATAGCCTTCAGAAATATATTTAGGATAAGTGACAATTGTTAAAATTGTGCAATATTTACCACTAATAACCATTTCTGTTGGTTTAAATTCCATCCCTTTAGGTGCTAATTGTGCTTTTATGTTCATTCTGGCATCACCGTCCCTAATGTTGTTGCTTGTCCCCCGTTAAAGAAATTATCAAGAAGCATTCGTAAATCATTATTTGATACTTGTGTTGAATTAAGACCACATGTTGATAAGTTACTTATTAAATTATGAATACGTTTTTGAACAATTTCCAATTTTTTTTCTTTGAAAAGAATAAAATATTCAGTATCAACGACACTATATTCTGCACTCATAAACATATTAGCTTTGTTAATATCTTGCATAATTAATTTTCTAATTGCTGAAGTAGGACTATTATTATAAAGATTTTGAAGTTGTGACAAATGCATATTAATATCAACTGGTCTATCTGCAACTATTAACCAAAATTCGTAATCAATTGTATTATAAAAATTTCTTAAATTATAAATAATGGTGTCTTGAGTACCTTGATCTAAGATAAATATATTTTTAGGGGCTATTTTTATCCCTGTTACATATTCTCCACTTTCTAGTTGAATCATCCCATTCATTATTTGCTTTATAGGTATCCAATCCTCAGCATATTTACTAATTAAATCATTTTTTTTATTTTTCGCCATCTTGTATACACCATCCTCTCCAATAATATCTTTTTCGCCCAGCAAAGAACATTATTATATTTGTTAATAATTGTAACACATTATGATAATTTGGCACAGGCATTACTAAAAATGATGCAATTAGTGCTGGTGATAATACCAGTAATAATGAACTCATAACAAGTTTATCATTAAATATAAATAAAAATGCCAGTGTTACAAAACATCCAACAGCAAATATAATTAAGTCTATTGGAGTAAAAAAACCTAATATTAACATTGATTTTTTTGAATTTGCTGGTATTAAATAATTATTATTCATTCCTTTTTATCCTCCTCTTTATTTTTATCTATTTAAATTTCCAAGATAGGGAATTATTTCTTGCATACGATATGCAATTAAGTTTTTCAATAATTCTATTTTTTCAAGCGTCCATTCATATTCAAAATTATATTCTCTAAATCTTCTAAAGACTTCATAATTAGCATTTCTATTTATTAAAATATTTATTTTTAAAATATGCTCTTGTACTTCCCTTAAGTCTTGATAATTTAACAAACAATCTTTCATTTGTTTAAGAATAATTTGATAAGTATTTTCTAATTCTATTAATTCATTTTTTAATCTCTGACGTTCTATTGATGAAGCTTTTTTCATTTGTTGCATTTTAATTATTTTTAAATTAATAATACTTTTTGGATTTAATGAAATACCTTCAAAAATTTCAGGGATTTCAAAATATATATCTCCATTAATAAGAATTTCTAACAAATCTTCTATAGTTAAAAGTTCATTATTAATCTCATCATAAACTTGCTTTTCTTTATTAAAATTATAGCCATCATTTGTAAACCAATCTTTAAATCTGCCAAATAAACTCATTTTAACACCTATTGCTTACCTTTCTTTGCCTCTTCTTGATATCTTGCTGCTACTTTAATATCAGCAGTCCTTGAAGCACTCTTTAAGGCATCATTACTTGTTTTATCAAAAAAGTTAACAACATTGTCACTAGTAACAAAATCGTAAATACTTTGTTCTTTATTATCTACTGCATAATTTGTTAAGTTATTTAATGAATTCTTGACTAAAGGTATTGATGTATCTGCATTATCAGAAATTGTTTTAATATTTTGATATGCTTTAGTTCTATAATCAGTAACTAAAGATTCTAATTGAGCATCGTAATTTAATTTGAAATCATTTTTACTAAATTTAACTTGAGGATTATTCTCTAAATCATAACCAGCAAGAATATCTGCTTTCATACTTTCTTTCATATTATAAGCTGTTTTATCCATGTCTGAAAGCATTTGACTCGTAACCTTATTACCACTACTAGTTTCTCCAGTTGATTTCATTATCTCAATTTCATTTAACAAATCACTATATTTCAAAAATTGGCCTACACCTGCTACTTGATAATTTTTTCTGCTTGTAAATTTGTTTTTATTTTTTTGTAAAATCGCATCTAATCGATCATCAATAGCTTTACGAGCATTTGTAACCTCATTAATTTTAGACTGAACTCCTTTAAGCTCTTCTATATTAAGTTCTAATCCGACTTTAATCTTAACATCATCTATTAAATCTAAAGTGTGGCCACCAATAATACCTTTTATATTACCTCCATGATTCGCTTTGTAATTTTCTTTTTTCATTCTTTTTTCTTCTGCTTTTTTATTTCCTTCTGTAACGGCAGTCATGGCCTCTTTTAAATTTTTAGCTGTAAAACCAGCTTTAGCACTTCCAATTACCCCATTAGTTAATCCAGTTACTGCTCCAGCAGCTGTGCTGCTTATAATTTTTGCTTTATTATAAAAACCTTTTGTTTCTTTAATATTTTTAATTGGATGTGCACCAGCTATACTTCTTACACCAGTTTTTAATCCTCCACCTAGCATGGCACCAATGCCAAATGCTCCTCCTGCTGCAAGTTTTCCACCAATACCAAGTTTTATGTTACCAGAATCTATTCCAATAACTTCACCGATTAATTTAGGTGCTTCTTTGGCAAAAGCAAATAATCCCATAACAACAATTACCATTGCAATCATTCCTATGTCATCTGGTAACGCTGCTTTCCCTCTAAAAATTCCAGCAGTTAAGTAGACAATTATATACATTATAAACATTCGTATAAATACTTCCATAAATACTGCAATTAATTTTTTTATCCAATTATCAAAAACCGATTTTTTTTCAGGTACAATTCTAAGTATTATAGGTATTGGAGCTATTATTTGAAAAAATGCTAATTTTGCTACTCGTATGCCTAAATCTATGCAAAAAGAAATTAAAACATAGGCTAAAAAGATACCACAAATACTACCTACGATAGGAATATAGACTACATCATCATCTTTATGAATATCTTCAACAAAGTCAGTAACATTTAAAAATGTAATTGAACCATCCAACACTTTGGTTCGAAATTCACTCCATTTATAAGTTTCACCTTTAAAAAATGGACTAAGCATAACCCCACCAGGTTGATAAATCAAAGGTAAATTAATATGTCCTTCCCCTTCAATCTCAACATTTTCTGGATTTATAAATGCATTCATAACATTCCAAGCAGACTCTATGCCTTTATTACTTAAATTAGCTTGATCTTCATCAAAAATCAACCTATCTATAACGTGTTCTTCAATAATTGCATCTTGAATATTAAAAGCATAATCAAATATTATCGGAACCACTCCTAATAATATTAAAGAAACAATTAGATTAATAGCAATTTTACTAGTATTTTTGCCAATATCATCTGGATTGATTAAACTTTTTAATAAAGCATATGTTAAATAAAAAAGCATAACAACTCCTATTACGACATATATTTTATTAGCGAAGTCTTGATACATACTTTGGGTAAAAATCCTTGCACTAGCTAAAGTTTCAAATAAACCAAATAATATACTTATAAACCAATAAATTATTGCATCTATAAATAGAAAAAGTCCTGTGAAACCATAACTTAAAACGTTAAGCCAAGCTGCTCCTGTTAACATAATACTCTACTCCTCTCTATTTAATGGCACATACACCAAATTCTATTCCTGCCAATTTTAATACAAATTCTAATATTGTTGGCAAAACAAATATTAAAATACCAATTATTAATCTTTTTACTAACTTATTAGTTGCTTTTTTTACTTCGTCTTGACTTTGAGCTGTTAAAGCTTTCATAAAATCTGCAACAGCAAGTGCAATAATTATTATTGGAACAAAAAATTTTACAATATTTAATATTTGCTTTAATTGTAAACCAAATTTTCCTCCAAATATACTATTGCATTGTCTTTCTACATCTTGACCATCTAATAATCTATATTCTTTAAAAAATGGATAATTCAAGGTCGTAGATACATAAATATTTTCATCTAATATTTCCATATGTTTAGCTTGGACATTAATTGGTAAAATTATTAAAAGCAATACAATTAAAGCAATTAAAATATTTTTTTTCATTTTATCACCTACTTATCAAGATTAATTTGCGAAAGTTATTATCGCATTTTTATTTTAATCAATTTCACAATCGCTTGGTTTAAATATACATGTTCGACAATTTTCAAAAGAAGAATTATCAGACTTAGCTAATGTAAAGACAAAGTTTACGATTGTCGGTATAAAGAAAATTATTATTCCTGCTATTACTCTTGTAACTAATGATTTCGTTGACTTTTGCATTGCATCATTATCTGATGACATTAAAGCTTTAGAGAAATCTAAAGTCCCAAAAATAATTAACAAAATAGGAATGACAATTTTGACTACTAATAATAAATAGCCCAAAAATCTTAATGATTTTAATACACCTTTTTCTTGACAAAAGTTTTCAATTTTTGCTGGATCATAATTATCCTTTGGTGGTTCTTTATCTATTGGGAGATGTGAATTTTGCACAATGTCATTATGAACGCGACTTTTAAAATCTTCTAACTTCTCAGCGGCCCCTTTATAATCCCAAACTATAAGAGCATTTTCATTTATAAGTCCTCGATTAATCCAGTCATTTACATTTTTATTCCATTCATTGATTTGATTTTCTAAATCCGAAACTAAATTTTTACAATTTATATAAGGATCTTCTGTATTATTTTGATTTTGGCATTTATCTATGGAATAATTATTTATAGTATTATTTATAGTTTCAGTATACCTTACTATTGTATCTGCTACATTTTGCTTTTCTTCATCAGTTCCAAAACCTTTTAAGGTAGCTTGATATCTTGTTCCTGATAGTTCACTTTTCATATAATTTAAATCTTCAAGGCTATTAGCAGCATATACTTCATAACCATTAATACCAATGTCTAATTTGAGAAGTAAATAATTAGGGCACTTATTATTTTCTTGGACAAAATCTTTTATTTGAGGAAATTTTCCACCAATAGTATATCCCCAGTTTTCTATTTTTTCTTCATTATGACGAGGAGTTGCAAAAGATTCCCCTACATTGACAAAGCATTTGTGAGAATAATCATTATAAATTTCGCACATTACTCCTACCATATCTTTTAATTTTAAAGATTCATCATATGGCTTATAATATTCGCATGTTAAAAGTGTATCTTTAGCATTAACTGCTGAGATACTAACTATTATTAAAAACAAAGTAAAAAATATTTTTTTGATTTTTTGCATTGCTATCCCTACTTTTTTCGCTTTCACTTTATTATTATATCAATTTTTTTTAATCATTACTAGTAAAATAAGTGTAAAAAATACTAAAAAAAGGCAAAATTTTATTATTACCTTATTTGATATGGATTTTTACTAGTTCCATTTCCGCTTTTAAATAATACATCACTTTTTAAAGCGACTACATAACGATTTTGAGCATTTGTATTAGCATACTCTGATTCTGCTACCCCTTTTAAGGAAATATAAAAAGCATCATGGGTATTTTTAGAATCAGCAGTCATAGTCCACCATTTATTTTTATTGTTAGTTAAGTAATTATAATTTTGACATTCTTTACTAATTGTTGTTTGACATAATCCGTCTAAACTAGCATTTAAATAGTCATATATTGGCAAAAGTCCAATATATTGGTTTTCTATTTTTTCACTACATTCTAAAGCTCCACTTTTATCTGTACTATCTTCAAGTCTTTTTCCTACGCATAAATCATAGGTAGTTAAATATTTGTTATTACCACTTAACTTGTTATTATAAAAATTTTGAATATTGGTAAATGCTCTACTTAGTAAAAAATTATTAATACCTTTCGCACTTTTTTTCTCAGTATTATAACGATTATCCCACTCTTCAATTATTTCGGCTTTTTCAGTAGATATAATCATTTTAATATTTCCATTGTTATCAATTTTTACAATACGCCATATCCTATCGGCAAAATTAACATAATTATTAGGATTTTCTCCTCGGTATACTAATTCGCCATTCATTTCATATAAACCTTCACCTGTTGATGAAACTTTATTATTATTTTTTAAAGTATCGACTAATTTTTGTGTTTTAAAATCATTGCACGTTAAATATGCTTGATATTTATAATCATTATTTAGATAATCAACTACAATATTAGCTGTACAAGAAGAATCCTTAACATATTTTTTTAATTCTTTTATATATTTTTTTTCTACTAAAGTATTAGCATTAACTACAATTGTAGATTTATCTTCATTGGGTAATTCCAATGGATTTTCTGATAAATACTTATGAGTTGCATTTTCTAATTTCTGTTCTAATATTTCATAACTAACTTTTACTCCAACTATTTTAGTAGCAACAACAATAGTAATAATAATTAAAACCATTACTAAAACAGCACTCGCCAAAAAAATAACTTTTTGATTATTTCCTTTAAAAATATTTTTAATTTTTTCTATTATAGTTCCCATTTAATCACCTTTTATTAGATAATATCATACGCATAAAAAAAAAGCAATTAATTGCTTATTCACCTTCTTTTTCTTTTCCCCATAATGTGTCAGCATTTGCACAACCACCAATAGGATTATTTATACAAGATTTACACACTTCATAATCATCTTTAGCTTCACCATTAAATCCACCAATCATGCCTACTAAAAAGGTTACAATTGTTGGTATCAAAAATATTACAACTGCTGCAATAGCTCTTCTAACTAAAGATCCTGTAGCTTTTTTAATTTCATCTTCCTTACTTGCCATAACAGCTTTTCCTAAATCTAATATTCCAAAAATAATTAATAAAATAGGAATTACAATTTTGAATACTAATAAAGCATATCCAACAATTTGCCAAACATTAGCTGTTTGATAACAAAATCCAGTTCCAGTTCCAATTCCATCTAATGTTAAAAATATATTTACTAAATTCATAATATATACCTCCCTCAAATTTCTACATTCTCATTTTATCTATTATTTTCAATATTGTCAAGTTATCTTAGTTAAAAATGTAACATTTATGTCAATTATTTACCTTTAATAAAAAAATATCTTTAATATTAATAAAGATACTTAATCTTCAGATAACTTTCTACTTTTACAGCCATTAAATGTACTTAGGACATTAGACTCAAAACTAGATATTTTTTCTTTACTATTTTTATAATTTTTAATAGTCATATTTATTAAATTATCTAATAATTGTTTATAAGATATATTAAGTTTAGTAAAAAAGAAGAAAGCTAAACAACCAGGAATTGTATTTGGTTCATTAACATATATTTCTTTAGTTTCTTTATTTATTAAGAAGTCAAATCTAGTAACTCCTTTTAAATTTAAAGTTTTAAATGATTTTTTAGCTAAATCATAGATATTTTTTGCCAAATCTTCTTCTATATTTGCTGGTATTTTAAAACCATTATGTATTTTACTGGTATCATTTAAATATTTATCTTCAAAAGTTAAAAATTCATTATTAGTTAGCATTTCCCCTATTAAACTTGTTTTCATATTATTGTAATCTCCTAAAACAGCACAATCAACTTCTAACAAATTAGGTATTACCTCTTCAACTATAACTTTTTCATCAAATTTAAAAGCTTCTTCTAAATATTCTACAATTTTATCTTCATTTTTGACATAATTAATACCAATGCTACTTCCAAGTCTTGCTGGTTTTACTATAACAGGATAACCTAAATCTTTGATTTTATTAAGTATTTCTTCTTTTTTATTTAAATAATCATTTTCATAAAACCACACATAATTAACAACAGGAATATTCTCAGATGCTAATATTTGTTTTTGAATTACTTTATCTTGACCAATTGCTGCTCCTAGCATATCAGTTCCTACATAAGGTATGCCAATAGTTTCTAAATAACCCGCAAGTGAGCCATCTTCAACCCCCTTGCCATGAACTATAGGGAATGCTATATCAATTGTATTCACTATTTTTTTTAAACCATTCGTTTTCATTAAAATAAATTCTTTATCTTTTTTTATTAAACTTACTTTAGGAATTTCTTTTTTCAATTTTTCAATATCTTTATAAGTTTCCATTTTTTTAAGTTCATTATTTGAATACCAATCTTTATTTTTATCAATATAAATTGGAACTACTTCATATTTTTCTTTATCTAAATATTCCATAGCTTGAACTGCTGAAATAATACTTATCTCATGTTCAACTGAATTTCCTCCAAAAATAACACCAACTTTAATTTTCATTAAATCACTTTACCTTTCATTAAATATATCTGGTAAATCACTTTGTAATAATATATATGCATCTAATTCATTTAAATTTCTTAAATATTTAAATACTTCTGCAATATTATTAAAAACTAGAATGTTATCTTTTTTAAATCCTTTTTCAATTAAACCTTTATAGATAGGTTTAGTTTGCTTTTCTCCTATTAATATTGCTTTATCTACAATAGTTGCCATATATTTACCTAATTCATTATTAATTTCAAAATTTTTATTTCCTAATTCAATAATTCCACTCGTAACAACTATTTTCTTGCCCTTCATTAAATTTAATACATCTAAAGCCATTTTAGACCCTTCAATATTAGCATTATATGCATCATCTATTAAATGCATATTATAATATTTCTTTATATTAAGACGATGTTCAACTGGCATTACTTTTTTAATACCCATAACAAGTTCATCAATGGACATTCCCAAATTCCAACCGAGCGCAATAGAAGATAAAATATTATAAATATTATTTTTGCCTAGTAACTTAGTAGTAAATGTTACTCTTATTTTTTGCTTTTTAAAATAACAATCGAAAGTTGTTCCATTTGCATTTAGAATTATATTCTCAGCATAAATATCAGCTTTTTCTTTATTATCTATACCAATCCAAACTATTTTAACTTTATTTTTTAATTTATAATCCACCTGTAATTCATCATCAGCATTTAAAATACCTACTCCATCTTTTGGTAAAGATTCAATTAATTCAAATTTAGTTTTTGTAATATTTTCCATTGTTTTGAAAGTTTCTAAATGGGACAAACCAATTTTAGTTAAAATACCATATTTAGGATTTACTAAATCACATAGTTCTTTTATCTCTTTTGGTTTACAAGCACCCATCTCAGCTATAAAATAATCATTAAATTTATCTAAATATTCATTAACTGTTATCATAAGTCCTAAAGGAGTATTATAATTTTTAGGACTCTCTAAAACATTATACTTTACGTTTAAAATAGTATTTAAAATATTTTTACTGCTAGTTTTTCCATAACTTCCTGTAATTCCAATTACTTGTAAATTCTTTAAACTTTTTAATTTTTCTTTAGTTAAATCTTTATAATGTTTGTTTATTAATTTTTCAATTGGTAAATTTATAATATTTCCTATTAAAATAACTATATTATTAAAATACATTAATATAGCTAGTAAATAATAAGTATATAAACTAGGTTTTAAAATTAAAATAATAGTTATATAAATTAAAATATTAGTTATAAATAATCTTTTTATTCTGCCAGTTATATTTAAAGGTATTTTTACTATTTCTTTAGAAGTTTTTAAAAGATATAATAATACATCTATCTGGAGTACAATAAAAAATATATATAAATATAAAAATAAAATAAGTTGTATTAAAAATTAGAGCTAATAGATAAATATCTAAAAAGTTAAATAATGGCAAAATAAATATTATTATTTCTATATTTAAAAAATTCTTTGATATATTTTGTTTAAGCCATTTTAGATATTTATTTCCTCTATTATATCTGTTTTGTTGAAGCATATGTAGTGATTTTTTAATTTTTAAAAAAAGATAGATTAAATACATAGTGAGTGATAATAAATATGTTATCAATATGAATCCTCCTAACTTATAAATGAATTAATAATTCTTATAGTTTTTCCCAAGTCTTCTAGATAAGCATAATGGGTACAATTTTCGTATACTATGACGGCTGAATCAGCAATTAGTTCTTTAATTTCATAAGCATTAGTGATATCTACAGCTTCATCTTTAGTTCCCCAAATAATCAAGGTAGGACAATTAATTTTTGTTAAATTATCTTTGATGCTTGTATTAACATGTTTTACTAAAATGTTTCGCATCATTGGGGTTGCATTTTGATAATCTGTTGAACCAAGTCTTCTTTTTATTTTATCTACTATTGGTCTTATAAAGGAAATTTTAGCTAATTTTTTTAATATTTTCACTTTAAAACTTACTTTTTTTGTAGAAGCTTTATAAGGACTTGCTAAAAGTATTAACTTTTGAACATTATAAAGAGAAGCATATATTATGGCTATTTTGCCTCCAAAAGAATGCCCTATTAAAACTATATTTTGTATATTTAATTGATTTATTAAACTATTTAACATTTTAGCGTAATCATTTAAAGACCAAATGGTATTAGGTTCTTCAGAGTCTCCAAATCCTGGTAGATCAACTAATAAAATGTTTTTTTTCTTTTTAAACGGATTTGCTAATGGTTCCATCATTAAAATATTTTGGCCCCACCCATGAAGAAATACAAGTGTTTTATCACTATTGTTATTAAAATATTTATAGTTGATATTTACATTTTCATATTGAAACATTTTAAACACCATCCTATACAATAATATATGTTTTTTTTAATTATATGTTTTTAAGGCTTCAATTATTTCATTAAAATGTAAATCATTACTGGCTTTTACTAACAATGCATCTCCTTCATTTATAAAAGATTTTAGAAAATTAATCGCATCCTCATTATTAGAAAAAGAGTAAATATTTTCTTTTTTCATCCCTAAAGATTCTGACGTACTAGCTATTACTTTAGCTTCCTTACCCACCGTTACTAAAATATCTATATTGGATTCATATACACAATTCCCTACTTTTTCATGACATTCATAAGAATATTCTCCCAAATTTATCATACTTCCTAAAATAGCTATTTTTCTTTTTTCTGGACGCATTTTTAATATTTCTAAACTAGATAGCATAGATTCCACATTAGCGTTATAGGCACCATTTATAAGTGTTACATTATTCTTTAGATTTAATATTTCTAAACGATTTTTAGTTAACTCAAAAGAAGATATTCCTGATATTATTTTTTCTTCTTTAATATTTAAAGTATTTCCTATAGCAAAAGCAACTAAACTATTAAAAACGAAAGAAATACTTGGAATTGGACAGACAATTTTTCTACTAGTATTTTGATATAATATATCAAATTGAGCCTGATTTTCATCTATTAAAATATTTGTTGCTTGGTAAGTACTTTCATTATTAATACCAATTGTTATAATATTTTTTTTGTCTTTATTTTTTAAATAATAATCATGTAATAAATCATTATCATTATTAATGATTAGTATACCATCTTTATTCATGCCATTTAGGATTTCAAGTTTAGCTTTTAAAATGTTTTCTCTTCCTCCTAATTGTCCTATATGTGCTGTACCAATATTTGTTATTACACCAATATGAGGTCTAGCTATTTTAGATAAGTAATCAATTTCTCCTAGGGCACTCATACCCATTTCTAAGACTGCACAATCTTCATCTTTTAAACGGAGCATAGTTAGAGGAAGACCAATATTATTATTATAATTTCCTTCTGTTTTCAATGTTTTAAAATTAGTATTTAAAACACTATAAATCATATCTTTGGTGCTTGTCTTTCCTACACTACCTGTTACTCCAATAAATTTAGCACTACTATTATTTC
The DNA here is from genome assembly GCA_948472605.1 of uncultured Mycoplasmatota bacterium. Taxonomy (GTDB): domain Bacteria; phylum Bacillota_I; class Bacilli_A; order RF39; family UBA660; genus MGBC108787. Next base: position 1,255 of record CAOKUH010000012.1, on the reverse strand, counting down.
TTGTATATATTGCTAAAGATTCTAAAGCTTCTAAAGTATTAGAAACAAGGATTATAGGTAAATCATATGAATAATCTTTTTCAATTTTAAAACTATCTTTATCTAATATACAGGCATTGGCTCCTTTTAAAAAGGCATCTTTATAAAAATGAGTTCCATCAAATTTTTCTCCCTTAATTCCTATATAAGTATCTCCTCTATTAATAGTTCTAGTGTCTTTCGTAAATGTTTTACAAATTGTATTTTCATCCCCACTAAATAAACTTCCTTTACAAATTTCAACTATTTTTTTTATAGTTAATTCTTGATTCATAAATATCAACTTCTTTCAAAGCCATCATATCACAAAAATAAATGTCAAGTAAATGTAATTTTTAATTTAAAAAAATTCTTTTTTTTAAATTTTTGTATATAATAATTGGCATGGAGGTTTTATTATGGTAATAGATATAAATTTTGAGTCATTTAATTGTGAATATGTTTTGAATGTAATTGCTAATTTAAAGGAAAGCTTTGAAAAAGAGATATTTCCTAAATATAATAAGAATGAAAATAACGAAGGTTTAACAAGAAGATTTGAAAACTTTTACACTTGTGGTCATGGTATTTCTTTTGCTAGAATTATGAAAGAAATCTTTGGAGATATGGCAACAATTTATGATAATTTTTTAAATGATGGAAGTATTGTAATTGTAAAAATTGGAGAGCATTATTATGATGCAGATGGAATTGTTGATTATTTAGTAGAATACAATCCTAAAGATTTTAACGAATCTTTAGATGGTGATTTAGCTTTTTACGAAGATTTTTTAAATAATAAACATGAAAATGATGAAGAAATTAAAAACGATTTAATTGTAATTGGTAAAAATAGTTTACAAGAAATGTTAAACAATCATAGTGAAGCATTAAAGCGTAAATTAACTAACTAAAATATAGAAAGGCTGTGTAGAAATAATTAAATTTCTATGCAGTTTTTTATTATTTAAATAACAAAAAAGAAGCAAAATATTTTCTTGCTTCTATTGTGAAAGTTATCTCTTACCCAAACTTTTGACATACTCGTTTTATTTTTTTAATTCCATAATTTCTTCTAGTGATAAATTAGTATATTCTTTAACCTCTTCTGTCGAAAATCCTTTTATAAGAAGTTTTTTTGCTGTTTCCATATTGGCTTCCTTTGTTCCTTTTGAATAGCCTTTTTCAATTCCATAATCCTCTGCTGCTATTAAATCTTGTTTATGGGCCTCTTCTA
>CAOKUH010000011.1 GCA_948472605.1 uncultured Mycoplasmatota bacterium | reverse complement strand
AAAACTATCAAAAGAAGAATGTTTTGTTGCATACGATATTATTATGAAAATCGAAAATTAAATTACAATTTCTACGAGATACAAAAAGCGAGAACCGAGCCAAAAGAAACGTTGTAACTAATGGCTCGGTTAAAACCTAGTTCTTGACGACTAGGTAACACACTACGATATTGGCAGAGCCAATAACGATGTGTGCAAAGGGAGAAGCCCTTTTGAAACCCCTTTTAAGCAACATATTACAAACTAACGTAAGTAATATTGTTGCCTTTTTATTACACTATCGTTTCATAAAAAGAAAAAGACTATCGCCACTTTCATTTGCTAAAGCAAACAGAAACGTGCCACGTCTTTTTAATAAAAATAACCTAATTTGAACTGAACCCCAAAAATTGGACAGTTTATAAATAGTTTCTAATCAGAGGATTGTAACCTGTAATTCACAGGAGACAATCCTTTTAATTTCACTTTAATCCTATCATAATTATAATAATTAATATAGTCATCTATCGCTAAGATTAATTCATCTATATTTTTATATTTATTTTCTTGTTCATAAAACATCTCTGTCTTTAATATTCCAAAAAAATTTTCCATCATACCATTATCCATACTATTTCCTTTTCTAGACATGCTTTGCTTAATACCTTTATTTTTTAACCTTTGTTGATAAGATTGATGTTGATAGTGCCATCCTTGATCCGAATGAAATATTAATCCTTCTAAATTTTTATCTTCAAAAGCTTTATTAAGCATATCGTTTATTTGTTCCAAATTAGGAGATTTAGAAGTATTGTAAGATATTATTTCACCATTAAAGCCATCTAATATTGGTGATAAATAAATCTTTTCTCCACGAAGATTGAATTCTGTTACATCTGTGTACCATTTTTGATTTGGTTTATCTGCATAAAATTCTCGATTAATGTAGTTATCAGTTATTTTACCAATTGTTCCTTTATAAGATGAATATTTTCTTTTGTTTCTTTTTAATGGTTTTAAGCCCAATTTAACCATTATCCTATAGACCTTTTTATGATTAACATTATAACCCTGATTTCTTAGTTCTAACGTAATTCTACGATAACCATATCTATCTTTATTATTAGTAAATATTTCTTTTATTTTATCTATTATTTCTTTATTTTTGTCATCCTTATCTGTTTTAGATAAAGTATAATAATATACAGATTTAGCTAAGCCAGATACTTTTAGAAGAATCATTAATGGATATTCTAGCCGAAGTTCACTTACAACATTTACTTTTTCTTCTGTTGTTGATTCTTCCTTGCTTGAACAACGGCTCTCAATTTTTTTGAGTATTCTAGTTCCGCTTTTAAATATAAATTTTCCTTCTTTAATCTTTCATTTTCTTCTTCAATTGTTTCACTTTTTTTAGATTTCACTCTTTTATTCATAGTTGGACTCCTTCCACGTCTTCGTTCAACTATATTATAACCTATATCATTATATTTTTTTATCCAATTTTGAAGCATACCTTGACTTAATAATCCTTCATCTATGGCAACAGAACAAGCAGATTCGTTATTTATTAAAACTCTATTAATAATTCGTTCTTTCTCCTCTGAAGAAAAAGTTCTATTTTTATTTGTTCGTAAAATATCATATCCATGCTTATCTATTAATCTAATTAAATATTTTATTACATCTTTTCTAACTTCATATTTTTTAGAAATATTAATTACACTGTTGCCTTGTTTTCTTTCATTATAGATATTTATTTTATCCTCATAACTTAATTTTGACATACAAAAACCTCGTTTCCTTTGTCCAAGAAACGGGGTTCATATCAATTGCTAAAGTCTATCGACTAAAGCAAAAAGGTTATTTTTTCTTTTGATAAATCAAAAGTAATGATAAATAAAATTACTTTTCCCACTTTCATTTTTACTAACGTAAAAACAAAACATGTTCGTAATTTTATTTTTCTTCATCTATAAATTTCCCTGTTAGAGTATTTAATTTTATAGTAGATTTTATTTCAGTTTTAGGAAATAACCCTCTATCAAATTTAGGGTATTTTGATTTATCTAGTTTTTCTAGGTTAGGTCTAATCATAGGTATTAGTTCTTTTAGTCTATCTAATATTTCATCATTTGATATTTCTTTATTTTCTATTTTAGCAAGTTCTAACTTATCAATTAAATCAGCAATTCCACCTTTAATAGCAAAGTCAGTTTTTCTTCTTGTTTCTAATTCTTCTAAAACATCAAAATAAAATTGTTCGTAAGATTTAATTTGTTCTTGATAATCACTTGTAGATCTTTTACTTGATAAATCTTTTCCCCAATTTATATCTACATCATCATAGCCAGCAAGTTTCATAAGTTTAACTAAACTAAGTCCTAGAGTTTCAGCGATTCCTTTTAGATATAAAATGTTTGGTTTTAATCTTTTGCCAGCCTCTATTCTTGATACTTCGGCACAATCCATATTTGCTTTACGAGATAACTCTCTTTGTGATATTCCTAGTTTTTCTCTTGCTTCACTTATCGTTTTACCAAGTTCAGTAGTGTTTTTCTTTAACATTTTTATACACCTCTTTTTCGTTTGTTGAATTAAGTATAACACATATTGTTGTAATAATCAACAAAATTGTAATTACTATGTTGACAAACTCAATTTATAATGATACACTAGTTGCAGTTTTGATGTAAAACTCATCAAAAAGAAAGGAGGAATGCCTATAAATAAGTTTCAAATACCAAAAGAGATTTGGAAAGATAAAAGAATTCCAAAAGAAACAAAATATATTTACTCTTATATTTATAGTAAAGGGTTCGATAGAATTATCACCGATATAAATATAGGCGAAATACAACAAACCATTAAAATAAAAAATAAGGGTTTGAAAAAGAGTCTAGATATATTAGAACAATTAAAATATCTAGTATATCAAGAGTATAGTACAGGAATGTACACCATAACACTTAACTAAAAAGTTGATAGGAACGTAGTTAAGAAAGGTACAGTAAGATATTAAGGCTTATGTTAGTACCTATTCTAGTAATAGAATGAACCAATATGATCTTAGGGGCGAAGATTTAAAATAATGCCTCTAGGATAACTCTGTCTAATTTTAGAGAGTGGCTTGTAGAAATACAAGTTTTTTTGTTGTGTGAACAAATTTGAAAGGAGGAAGATTATGCAAGAATTAACGAATGTTGATATTTTAAAAAATAAAGTTGATACTATTCCACAATATTATATTTTAGATTATCTAAAACAAAATCTTAATATCAACGAATTTAAAATCTATTTAGTAAATCGTAACAATATCAAAGTTGTAGATAAAAATAACGATAGTCTTTATTTTAGTTGTGAAGATAATACAAGAGAAATAACCTATCAAGATGAAATAAAAGAATATGTAAAAGAATTTGAATTATAAAAAGTATTGAAATGGAGGAAATGAGATTATTTATGAAAAAATATTATTATTAAAATTAAAACGAAAGGGGGGGATTTTATTGAACGAAATAAAAGAATTAACGCAAATTGAAATTGAAAATATATTAGATGAAACAATTAACTTATCAATAATAAGTAAGTTATTAAATTTAAAATTGATTACTGAAAAACAATATTATGTATTAAAAGAAAAAATTAAAAACTTTTACTAAAAGGCTACAGGAATATAAAAAAATAAGATATAATTATACAAGAGGACATTTTATTTAATGTCTAACATTAAGAAAGAGAGGTAATATGACACAGGTTGAGGTTATTAAAAGTAATAATCTCATAACCGAAAATATCAATACTGAAAATAAATTAAAGAAAGTATGTGCTTATGCTAGAGTTTCAACTGATAGTGAAGAACAATTAACAAGTTACGAGTCACAGATAGAACACTATTCTACACAAATAAAATCTAATCCTAATTGGGAATTTGCAGGAATATATGCAGATGAGGGAATTAGTGGAACACAAGTTAAAAAACGTACTGAATTTCAAAGAATGATTAACGATGCTTTAAATGGTAAGATAGATATTATCATAGCAAAATCAATATCAAGATTTGCAAGAAATACGATTGATACATTAAAGTATGTTAGAAATTTAAGAGAACATAAAGTTGATGTCTATTTTGAAAAAGAAAATATCCACACACTAGAACTAGAAAGCGAAATGTTTCTAACACTCTTTAGTGCTTTTGCTCAAGCCGAGAGTGAATCGACTTCTCAAAATGTAAAAATGGGAATTAGAGCAATGATGAAACGTGGCGAATTTGTAGGAAAAGCCGAGTGTTACGGCTATAAGTGGAACAAAGAACTTAAAACTTTGGAAGTGTACGAAGAACAAGCGAGTGTTGTTAGAATGATTTTTAATTGGTATGCCGATGGAATAGGAACAAGAACAATTTCCAATAAATTAAATGAACTAGGTTACAAATCTTATACAGGTAAAAATTTCACACAACAAGGTGTCAGAGAAATGATTTCTAATGAGAAATATGTTGGCGATTTATTATGTCAAAAGTATTATGTATTAAGTCCAATCACTCATAAAAAAACAAGAAATTATGGCGAACGTGAAAAATATTATGTTAAAGATCATCATATACCTATCATATCAAGAGAGGTTTGGAATAAATGCCAAGAGATATTATCTAAAAGAAGTAAAAAGATAATTCCAGATGGTAAAAGTCATTTAAGTAAATTTACAAGTAAATATGCTTTTAGTTCTAAAATTGAATGTGGACTATGTGGAACAAATTATGCTCGTAGAGTTAGTGGAAAATATAGTGATGGTAGCCAAAAAGTTTATTGGGCTTGTTATCATAAAGTTGTTAAGAAAAGTAATTGTGAACACTCTATAACTTTTAGAGAAGATATATTAAAAGATTTATTTGTACAAATTTATAACTCTATTGTAGAGAAAAAACATAAGACAAAGGATAAGTTATTAAATGCCATTCGTGAAACTTTAGAAAGTGATGATAGTAAAACTAGAATTGATAAACTTGTAAAAGACAAAATAAATCTTGAAAAGAGATTATCAAATTTAATTGATATGAAACTAGATGACTATGATAATAAAAATGCTTATGTAGAAAAGGAAAAAGAAATCAATAGTAAGATAAAAAGTCTTAGTGATGAAATCTATCAATTAGAATTAGTAAGCAACAATAACAAAGAAATTTCTAAAAGACTAAAAGAGATAGAAGAAGTTGTGTTTGAAAGTGAGAAATCATTAAAAGAATTTGATGAGGTTGCATTTGAAAATTTAGTTGAAAAAATCATAATAGGCGAAAAAGATGAGAATGGAAATGACTACCCTAATGTGATTAGATTTATTTTAAAAATTGGTGGAGATTATAAAGCCATAATCTCTCAAAATAACAATAGTATTGATAGTGTGTCATTTGAACAAGGAAACAGGAGATGCCTATCCTGAAATGAATAATATATTAGAACTATGTAAAATATTTCATTGCCATATTAATGACTTAGTAAATGATAATATTATTGATATTGATTCATTAGATGAAGAAATAAAAATGAGTATAGTAAAATTAAAAAAAGAACAACAAAATAAAATGAAATTTTTAAGTAAATCTATAGCTATCTTAGCAAAAGTATGTCGAGTTATCGTGATGTTTTCCATACCTATTGTCATAGCTTCAATGATTATATTAGGGACTTTTTATAATAAAGTTGAAATTAGAGATAATGAGATAATAATAAATAGCAATGATGTCATATCCATAATGGAAAAAGATGATAGAGTAATTTTAAAAGTAAAGGATGAAGTTATAGTAGATACTATAAATAATTATAATACACCTAAAATAAATGAGCTTTTTAATAATAACTCTAAATTAATTGTCTTCGGTTATATTGAAGCAGGCTTTTTATTTTTATTAATAAGCTTAATTATTGTCATTATTATATTGAGATATTTAGAAAAATTATTTAATAACATTAACAAAGGAGACACACCATTCACCCTAGAGAATGTTAGTTTTGTAAAAAGAATGGCTTATTTAATGATTGTGCTCACTATTCTTCCTAGTTTTGTTGGTGTAATATTTGAAATAATATTAAAAATGGATTTAGATGTAGGATTTGAATGGGTTAGTTTAATTGAGATACTATTTTTATTCAGCATTGCCTATATATTTCAATATGGTTATGAAATACAACTAGATTCTAAAGGTAAAATGTATGGAGAAATAAATGAATAAGAGAACATTTATAAAAACGTTAGAAAAAGAGTTAAATTATTCTAATAGTGTATGTTTAAAAATTAATAATATACTAGAGAATAATTTTTTTCTTAGTTATAAAAATAAAGATAAATAATTGCTGAATTTATAGAAAAACTAAACGTTACTTCTAATGAAGCATTAAATATATATAATGTTTCGCTAAAAATTCTAAAAGCAATTATAATATTTAAAATAAAACATCCTTTTAAAAATAAGAGTAAAAAAACTCTTTTAATATAGCTTTTTGTTGTATAATAATTTTAGAAAGAGGGCTAAAAGAATGAAAAAAGAAGAGGCATTACAACTTGCACCATTAAGATCAAAACTATTATGTGAATATATTACTCAAATATTAAAAGATGAAGAACAAGTAACTGGTGAAATAGCAATTAATTCTGCTAAAATAGATGATGAAAAAATGATTACTTTTGATATCCAAGTTCCTTGTAGAAATTTTTCTAAACATCTTAATACAGGTATAACAACTGACCATATTGACTTACTTGTTAATCAATTATTAAATGATTTAGTTGCAAATTTTATGGAAGATGAAAATATGGGTGTTTCAAGATATTTTTCTATAAGAGGTGGCTATGGAATGAAAATGGATGGGGTAGTTGCTACAAATAATATAGGCAGTAAGATCGATATAAACTTTCTTTGCCGAGGAAAGAATTTTCAAGAACAAATCGAAAGATATAACAATACATTGGATATATATGTTGCATCTTTAGAAAACAAAAAATCAATATAGTTTAGTAAATCAAACGATTTACTTTTTTTAGGCTCATAAAAATCATTGACCTCATACATTTGTTTGTTATATAATATCAATATTAAAAAGAAATGTACGAGGTGTTATTATTTGGAACAAGCATCATTATTTGAATTAAAAGAAAGTGAACCCCTTGCATCTCGCATGCGTCCTAATAGTTTAGAAGAATTTGTTGGTCAATCGCATTTAATTGGAGAAGGTAAAATACTAAAAAAAATTATTGAGACAGATAATGTTCCCTCAATGATTTTTTGGGGACCACCAGGAGTAGGTAAAACGACCCTTGCCCGAATTATTGCTAACCATACTAAATCTCAATTCATAACATTTTCTGCTGTAACTTCTGGAATAAATACTATTAAAAAAGTAATGGAAGATGCTGAAAAGAATAAAAAAATGGGAATAAAAACGATTGTGTTTGTTGATGAAATTCATCGTTTTAACAAAGCCCAACAAGATGCCTTCTTACCATTTGTTGAAAAAGGTTCTATTATTTTAATTGGAGCAACAACAGAAAATCCTTCTTTTGAAGTAAATAACGCCTTACTATCAAGATGTCGAGTTTTTGTTTTAAAAGAATTATCTAGCGATGATATTATGATTCTTTTAAAAAGAGCCATAAAAGATTCTAGAGGTTTTGCTACTAATCATGTCAATATTTTAGATGAACAACTAAAAATAATTGCCAATTTTGCCAATGGAGACGCTAGAAATGCTTTAACTACTTTAGATATGATTGTTATAAATGGAGAAATCGATGAATTGGGAAATATTAATATATCTAAAGATTTGCTAGAAGAGTGTTTAACTAAAAAAACATTATTATATGATAAAAATGGTGAAGAACATTATAATATTATCTCAGCCCTTCATAAATCAATGCGTAATAGTGACCCTGATGCTTCAGTATACTGGCTTTCTCGCATGTTAGAAGCAGGAGAAGATCCGTTATATATTGCTAGAAGAATTACAAGGTTTGCCTCAGAAGATATTGGGCTTGCTGATACAAATGCTTTAAATGTCGCTATAAATGTTTATCATGCATGTCATTTTATTGGAGTACCAGAATGTAATGTCCATCTAACTGAAGCTGTAATTTATATGGCACTAGCCCCAAAATCTAATGCTTGTTACAAAGCCTATGAATTAGCCAAAAAAGATGCCCTAAAAATGCTAACTGAACCTGTTCCATTAGTAATTAGAAATGGTGTAACAAAGCTTATGAAAGATTTAAATTACGGAGTAGGATACCAATATGCTCATGATAACGCAAATAAATTAACCAATATGCAATGTTTACCAGAGACATTAAAGAATAGAATTTACTATAATCCTACAACTGAAGGAAATGAACGTAGGTTTAAAGAACGATTAGAATATATAAAAAACTGGAAAAAAGAACATAATAAAGAGGTAGAAAATGATAATATATAACAAAAATAGTAGACCACATAAAGGAAAAAGTTTATTAAAAAAAGTAAACAATTATACTGCTGTAGATATTGAAACTACTAGTTTAGATACTTATTATGGAGAAATATTAGAAATTAGTGCTATTAAAATTCGCGATAATAAAGAAGAGGCAAAATTTTCCAAACTAATAAAAGTAAATAATGAAATAGGAAGATTTACCACTAATTTAACTGCTATAACTAATGAAATGGTTGTAAAAAAAGGAGAAGATTTAATAGATGTCTTACAAAGTTTTAAAAACTTTGTAGGTAATGATATAATTATTGGGCATAATGTTAATTTTGATATTAACTTCATTTATGATAGTATGAAAAAAAACTTAGGAGAATATTTAACTAACGATTATATTGATACCCTAAGACTTTCTAGACAAGTACTCCCTTATTTAAGACATCATAAATTAGATGATTTAATTAAATACTTTAATTTAAAAAGTAGAAATGAACATCGAGCATTAAATGATTGTGTATTAACAAATCAAGTATATATAAAATTATGTGAAATATTGACTAATAAATATTTAAGTACAAAATTATAGTATTTTTAATTTTGCTTAGGAGAAGATTATATGAAAAGATGTAAATGGTGTAATGAAAAAAATCCAATATATATTGAATATCATGATAAAGAATGGGGCGTCCCTAATTTTGATGACTTATATTTATTTGAAATGTTAATATTAGAATCATTTCAAGCTGGATTATCATGGGAATGTGTTTTAAACAAACGGGAAGACTTTAAAAAATCTTATGATAATTTTGATATTGCTAAAATTACTAATTACAATGCTCAAAAAATAAATGAATTACTATCTAATGAAAAAATTATCAGAAATAAATTAAAAATAAATGCTAGTATCAATAATGCTAAAATATTCCAAAATATTCAAAAAGAGTTTGGAAGTTTTTATAAATATTTAACCCAATTTACTAATAATCAAATAATTTATGAAAGAGATAAAGTAACTAATGATTTATCAGACAATATTTCTAAAGATTTAATTAAAAGAGGAATGAAATTTGTTGGTTCAACTATTATTTATTCTTACTTACAAGCAATTGGAATTATAAATTCCCATGATATAGAATGTTTTTTAAATTCTGATAATTAGAAATGAGATGAAATAATTTGAACAAAATTTTAATTGTTGAAGATGATTTAAGTATTCATAATAGTTTAGATGAATTATTAAAACAAGAAAATTATATAACTTATAATGCTTATTCGGGAAGTGAAGCCTTACTTTTGCTCGAAAAAAACAATTTTGATTTAATATTACTTGATTTAATGTTACCAGGAACAAGTGGTGAAGAAATAATAAAAAGAGTAAATGATATACCCATTATTGTATTATCTGCTAAAGTATCTTGTGATGATAAAGTAAATTGCTTATTATCTGGTGCAAGAGATTATATTACTAAACCCTTTAGAAATAAAGAACTGCTAGCAAGAATAGAAGTACAATTAAGACTAAAAACTAATTCTAAGCAATTATTAAAATATAAAGAATTAGAATTATTAGATGATAGTCATACATTGCTTGTTTGTCAAAAAAAAGTAAATTTAACTAAAACAGAGTATGCAATCTTAAAGCAATTACTTTTAAATAATAATCAAGTTATTTCTAAAAATAAGTTATTAGACTTGATAAGTGAAGATACATTAGATTGTAGTGAATTTTCTTTAAAAGTACATATAAGTAATATAAGAAAAAAGATTAAAACTTATACAAATAATGAATATATTGAATCAATATGGGGAATTGGGTTTAAAATAAAAGACTAAATCTTAACAAAATCTTAACAATTTCTTAACCATTTTCTTAACACTTATATTCTAAAATGAATAGTGAAAGGAGATTAAGATGGAAATAGTTTTAGAAACTAATAATTTAGAAAAAAAATATAAAGATTTTACAGCATTAAATAATGCTAATATCCATATTGAAGCTGGATCTATTTATGGACTTGTTGGTAAAAATGGGGCAGGCAAAACCACACTTATTAGAATTATTTGTGGTTTGCAAAATCCAACAAGTGGTAATTATAAAATTTATGGAGTAAACAATAATAGTAAAAATATTTTAAGTATTAGAAAAAGAATGGGAGCAATTATTGAAACACCAGCAATTTATGGAGAAATGACTGCCTATGATAACTTATTAGAACAAGCAAAACTAGGAGGAATACCCTCATTTGACGATGTAGAAGAACTATTAAAATTAGTAGGACTTGAAAAAACAGGAAAGAAAAAAGTAAAGAATTTTTCTCTAGGTATGAAACAAAGATTAGGAATTGCGATTGCTCTTACAAATAATCCTGATTTCTTAATTTTAGATGAACCAATAAATGGCCTTGATCCTCAAGGAATTATTGAAATAAGAGAATTAATATTAAAATTAAATAAAGAAAAAAGAATAACTATTTTAATATCAAGTCACTATTTAGATGAATTATCAAAAATAGCTACATGGTATGGTTTTCTAGACAATGGGAGTATTATAAAAGAAATATCAAGTGCAGATTTGCATAAAAAATTGGAACATAAAATTATATTAACTACAAGTAATATAAAAGAATTTGTCAAATATTTTGAAAATAATAAAATAACTTATGAAGTAATAGATGATAAAACTATAAATATTTATGGAAAACATAATTTAGCCAAATTTATAAGCGAGTTATCCAAGAAAAACTTAGTAGCTGATAAAATTCAGGAAATAGAAGAAACGCTAGAAAACTATTATCTAAATTTGATTGGAGGTAAAAATTGTGATTAATTTATTAAATGCTAATTTAACAAGAGTCAAAAAAGCTAAGTTATTTAAAATTTTATCATTTGCTATTATTTTAGTAACAATATTCATGATTATAAATCAATATCTCGATTCAAAATATGCTTCTAGCCCAGTTCAATATGATTCATTATATAATTTCTTATTAGTATTTATAGGTATCTTAATATCTATTTTTACAGGAGTATTTTTAAGCACAGAATATTTTGATGGAACATTAAAAAATAAAATAATAATTGGTCATAAAAGAATAAATATATATTTAGCTAATTTAATGACGATTATTATTGTTAGTTTATTTTTTGAAATAATCTTTGTAATATTAATAACTATTGTTGGAATTCCTTTGTTTGGCTTCAATATATTATCACTTAATAACTTTATATATAGCATAATTATGACCCAACTTATAATAATTGCTAATGCATCTATTTATACATTTATAGCTATGGTTTGTACAAATGGTATGTTAATTAATGTTTTATGTATTTTAATTGCTTTTGGAAGTTATTTTACAACATTAATACTTATGAATATTCTAGAAACGCCTGAATATATAACAAGCGCCCAAATTACGGATACAGGAGGAAATATTGAATATATTAAAGAAAAAAATCCTAAATATCCAAGTGCTACTAAAAAGCAAATATGTAATACCATATTAGATATCGTACCACAATCAGAAAGTATTAGAATTGTAAGTGATAAAATACCTAATAAAAATTTAGTCATATTATATTCAATAAGTACTTCCCTAATAATAACAGGATTTGGTATAATAATATTTAAGAAAAAAGAATTAAAATAATAGGTGATCTTATGAGTATTTGGTTTTATTTATTTCTAATAACTATTAGTATAACCCTAATATTAATAATTAAAATAATAATAATAATAACTGAAATCAAAAATATTTCTATATCTTTTAAAAGAATAATAGAATCAGATACTAATAATTTAATTACAATTAACACAAACGATAAAGCATTAAAAACATTAACTAATACATTAAATAAAAACCTAAAAGAATTACGTAGATTAGAACTTGAATATAAAAATGGAAATAAAGAACTTAAATCATCTATTACAAATATTTCTCATGATTTAAGAACACCTTTAACTAGTATAAAAAGCTATCTTGACTTGCTAGATAGTAAAAATTTAAATAAAAAACAAATTGAATATTTGAGTATCATTGATAATAAAGTAAATGATTTAATAAATCTTACAGAACAACTTTTTGATTTTTCAAAATACATAGATACCCAAAAAGAAATAAAAAAAGATAATATTTATTTAAATGATATTTTAGAAGATACTCTGGTAAGTTTTTATAGTTTGTTTAAAATAAAAAATATAACGCCTGAAATAAATATATGTAAAAACAAAGTAATAAAACTATTAAATGAAAATATGATAAAAAGAATTTTTGAAAATATTATATCTAATGCTTTAAAATATAGTGAAGGTAATTTTAAAGTAACTATGAATAATGATGGAACTATAGAATTCTCTAATAAAACTAGTTTAATAGATTCTACTAGTGTAGAAAAATTATTTGATCGATATTATACAGTTCAAAATGCTAAAAAATCTATTGGTATAGGGTTATCAATTGCTAAACAATTAACTGATTTAAATGAAGGAACAATTGAAGCAAAATGTCAAAATGATAGTTTAATTATTAGACTTAAGTTTTGATTATTTAAAGGTTGAGGTGGAATATGAAAACATTGATTGATTTTGTTTTTTTGATTATATTATATTTTGGAAAATTTTTCAAAAAATGGCAAAGAGAAGGACAAGATAAATTATTTATAAAAACTTTAATGTATATATATTTATCTTTTCTTTTATATTTTACTTTAATGCCCATAATAACAAAAATACCTTTTATATTTAATCATCCCTATGAATCGATGAACTTAAATTTGTTTGTTGATGTTATAAATGGTAGAGGTGATTTTATAAGACAAATATTATTAAATGTTATAATGACTATTCCTTTTGGTTTTTTATTACCATTAGTAAATAAAAAAAAGATAACTTTAATAAAAACTATTTTTTATACTTTTTTATTAAGTCTAGGTATAGAGTTATTACAACCTTTAATAAATGCTTTCAGATCTTCTGATATTACAGATATTTTAACTAATGTAATTGGTGGTATAATCGGATATATATTGCATCTGATATTTAAACCACTGACTATTAAAATATTAAATTATATAAAAAAATAGGTATAAATAAATGTCAAGCAATAAAATATTTTGCTTTTTTTGTGGTTAAAATAATTAAAAATATTTTTTTCGAAAGATTAAATATTTATTTTTCTTTGGATTTGATCTATTTTTCAAAAATAGTTTTATTTATCATATCATTTTTTGTAACATGAGCCTAATTTATTCATAAAATACAATGAATCGATAATTAAATTAGGAGGAGCAAAATGAAAAAAAATAGAATCTTAAATATATTTTTAATGTCGATTAACATAATTACGTTTTAAAATTTTAGATAAAGAAAATAAAAATTCGTCAGACAAATATACATTCATTTAAAATAATTCTTTCATAATTTATTAATGAAAGGAGAAAATGATGAATAATAGTAAAGAATATCAAAACGCTTGTAATTATGTTGAAAATTATAGTAAAAATCATCCTACACAAGGATGTTGTTGTTCAAGCCGTGGAATAGTTGGTCCAACTGGACCCACAGGACCTCAAGGACCTCAAGGACCAGCGACTATTGCTATTGGTAGAACAATACAAGGTGTGCCAGGGATTAATGCGTCAGTTACAAATGTAGGGACAACTGCCAATGCGATTTTAGAGTTTACTATTCCTTCGGGTGCAACAGGACCTACAGGACCTCAAGGTTTACAAGGAATACCTGGGGCTACTGGACCTACAGGACCTCAAGGGTTACAAGGAGTAACAGGTTCAACAGGACCAACAGGACCACAAGGATTGCAAGGAATACCAGGTTCAACAGGACCAACAGGGCCAACTGGCCCATCTGGAGAAAATGGTATCCCACCTAGTTTTGCAATAGGAACAGTTATAACAGGAGCTCCAGGCACACAAGCACAGGTGACTATAACACCATCAAATTAAAATTAGAAAGGATAAAAAAAATGAATTATAATGATATAAATGCAGTTGATGCAACTAATGCACCAAGTTATACAATTGATTTTGTAATACCACAAGGTGAAAAGGGAGATACAGGAGCAGCAGGACCACAAGGAATAGAAGGGCCAGCTGGACCTCAAGGTGAAAAAGGAGATCCAGGAGTAGCAGGACCACAAGGAGAAAAAGGGGATACAGGAGCAACAGGACCACAAGGAATAGAAGGACCAACAGGACCAGCACCTAGATTAGTAATTGGAAATGTAACAACAGGAGCACCAGGTACACAAGCTACTGTAACAATAACTCCAACTACTCCTTAAAACTGAGAAAGGAATGATTTTGTGAATCAAGGGGAAAGCTATAAACTAAATTTCACATTGCCTCAAGGCCCAACAGGTCCCCAAGGTCCCGAAGGACCATCTGGAACAAATATAGCTCGTTCTGCTTATTTAGCCACATTTAATAATGGAACTATAGCTAATGGATTAGTTGTGCCAGAAGATGAAAGATTACCAATTGATAGAGAAGAACTGGATATTAGTAATTTAATTACTTTAGATACAAATGATGAAACTATACAATTTAATATAGAAGGATACTATAAAATAACATTTACTGTTTCCGCATATGTTTTACACTCTACAAATTCTACTTTTGATCCTAATACTGACTTCGTGTCTTTAGGATTTAAAAAAGTAGGTACTGATAATATATATATTGGGAATAGTGGATATGTAACTGATGAAGTAGCAGTACAATTTGTAGGACAAGGAATTATTGCTGTAAATAATACTAATGATTTATATGAACTTGTAAATTTAAGTAAACAAAATATTTATTTAAAAACACCAGATTTACCAAATATTAGTTCAACTTCTTATTTTATTAATCCATTACTTACCATTGTAATAGAATACTTAGGCAGACAAGGCGCCTAAAATAAGATTATCTAAAGAACATTTGATATTTAAATATCATTTGTTTTTTTTAGAAATAATTTATTTATAGACAAATCATTTTGACTTAATTTATTCTAAAGAGTAGTAAATTAGTAGAAGATTTATTCTGTTTTTTTTCAAATCCACCAATAAATAAAACTTTTTTCAATTTTTCACTTTTTTGTTATAAAATATGTAGTATTTTTATTATAAATTATTAAAAAAATTTAAAATTTACTAATCTAAAAAAATTTACACTTATAAAGTGTAATTTTTTAGAACTTTTATACGTTTATTTTAATAATGATTGATTTAAA
Source organism: uncultured Mycoplasmatota bacterium (assembly GCA_948472605.1). Taxonomy (GTDB): domain Bacteria; phylum Bacillota_I; class Bacilli_A; order RF39; family UBA660; genus MGBC108787. Next base: position 4,657 of record CAOKUH010000011.1, on the reverse strand, counting down.
ATATTATGAAATTTTTCTCAAAATAAGAGAACCCATTGATACTGTAACTGGTTCGGTATTGTTGTTGGATATTAGTACAAATATATCCTCTGGATCAGGAAAAGTTAATATTCTAGTTTCTGAAAAATGTATATATGACATACCAGGTGATAAAACGATTGACATACCTTCTACTGGTTGAGAAATACCCCCTCCTAAAATTTCATGTAAAGAAACAGTTATATCTCTTTGAAAGTTTCCGTTACATTCTATTTTTCCGCAAAATGTTATTTCGTATGTCCCAGGAATAATAGTAAGTGAATTGTCAGCATTAACTGTAAAATCATTATTTGAATGGAAAATTTTTGTGCCTTTTATAGAAAGTCTTTTAGCATTAGTAGTAGTATTATAATCTATATAACATAGTGGAGGATTAGGTCCTGTTTCCCCCGCAGGAATTACAAAATCAAGAACGTATTCATCCATATTTACACCTCCTTTTTATTATTGTATGAATTACAAAGTGATGATGGAAGTGTTAATATCTAAGAGTTTTAGCTACATTTTTTAATAAATTTTTAGGATTAAAAATTTAGTTATCATTTCTATTTTTTGTTTCTTGTAAGATTTAAAATATTGTTGTAATAAATAATCGCTTGTGATATTATAATAATGTCTTTAAAAAAAACATCATGGTCTGCTGGTGAAAGGGTTAACACGTGCGCCTCTCAAGCGTATATGTACGGGTTCAAATCCCGTGCAGACTACCATAAAGAAAAATAAAATGTCTATTAATATATAGGCATTTTTTATGTTTTAAGAATAAATCCTAAAGTTAAATTTTAAAATTTTTCTAACTAATATAACATAAAATTTATTAAATTTAATTGGAGGACTTTTATGGCAAATTTTTTATTTATTTTAATTTTTTTATTTATGTTAATTTTTATTGTTTTAAGAATTCATAATTTGATAAAAAATAAAAATTATCCAACTAAATACTATTCTTGCATCATAACTTTTGTCTTTATAATAGGACTTATAATTTATTGTTTTATTGATTACATAAATAGCTTTATAATTTTTTGTCATTTTTTAGCTATTTTACTTTTTGGCAATATTATATTTTTAGTTATCAAAAAAATATTTAGAAAGTCATTTAATTTTTATCTTATTTTAATAATGTCTTATTGTATAACCGCGATTTATTTATCTTATGGGTATTATATGGCTCATCATGTTATAGAAACATATTATAAAATTGAAACTACCAAAGATTTAGGAGTTAAAAGTTTTAGAATTGTCCAAATTACAGATAGTCATATTAGTTCGATTATAAATGGTGATAATTTTACATTTTATATGGAAAAAATTAATAAAACTAATCCAGATATAGTTGTTGTAACTGGAGATTTTATAGATGATGATACAACTTTAGAAGATATGAGAAAAGCATGTAAGGGGCTTGGAAAATTAAAAACAAAATATGGTGTCTATTTGGTTTGGGGCAATCATGATTTAGAATTTAATAACGATAAAGATTATGATGAATTTGTTTTAAAAAAAGAATTAAAGCAAAATCGGGTTGTTTTATTAGAAGATGATTTAGTATATCTTAACCAAAATATTGTACTTATTGGCCGATTAGATGCTCAATTTAAAAATCGTTTAGCAGCATCTGTATTAACTCAAGAATTAGATCTAAATAATTATATAATTACTTTAGATCATGAACCTAATGATTATGAAGCAGAAGCATCCTCAGGTATGGATTTAGTTTTATCTGGGCATACACATGGAGGGCAATTATTTCCTTGGACAATTATTTCAAAATTTGCTTTTATTGATAACAATATTTATGGTATGAAAAAAATATTAAATACCAACTTTATAGTGAGTTCAGGAATAAGCAATTGGAGGATTAAATTTAAAACAGGAACTAAGACAGAATATGTTATAATTGATTTAATCAATAAAAATTATTAGAAGTTTTTTGGAGTGATTTTTTATGGAGAAGTATAAGTTAGTTGAAAAAAGTATTATAAAAACTTATCGTAAAGAAATATGGAGTAGATTTATAAAAGGAATTAAAGAATACGAATTAATCAAAGAAAACGATAAAATTATGGTTTGTATAAGTGGTGGAAAAGATTCATTTTTACTCGCTAAATGTATGCAAGAATTAAAACACCATGGTAAAATTAATTTTGAAATCAAATTTGTCTCAATGGATCCAGGTTATAATGAAATAAACAAAAAACAAATAATAGAAAATGCCAAAATATTAAATATTCCTTTAGAAATATTTGAAAGCGATATTTTTGATATTGTCAATAATTTAAATGAAGGAAGTCCATGCTATTTATGCGCAAGAATGCGAAGAGGGCATTTATATAATAAAGCTAAAGAATTAGGATGTAATAAAATAGCTCTAGGGCATCATTTTGATGATGTAATAGAAACTACCTTATTATCGATGTTTTATTCATCAGAAATAAAAACTATGATGCCAAAACTTCATAGCGATAATTTTCCAGGTTTAGAACTTATAAGACCCCTTTATTTAGTTAAAGAAAGTAATATCTTAGCTTGGAAAAACTATAACGATTTAACATTTCTAAATTGTGCATGTCGTTTTACTGAAAATTCTATGATAGATGAAAGTAATAGCAAAAGATTAGAAATGAAAAAATTAATAAATAATTTACGTAAAGAAAATAAAGGAATTGATGATAGTTTATTTAAAAGTGTAGCCAATATAAATTTAAATTGTATTTTAGGGTATCATATCAATACGAAGAAGTATAATTTTCTTGATAATTATGATAAAAAATAAACTATTTGTTATAATATATGAGAAGGATGAATTTTTATGAATTTATTAAAAAATACAATTATTATATTTTTTTTAGCATTAGGTTTTTTATCTAATCCTATTGCTAAAACGATTGATTATCCTTATTTAGAAGAGGTTGAAATCCCCAATATTCAAGCTAAGAATATTTTACTTTTTAATTTAAATGATAATAAAATCTTATATGAAAAACAAGCCCAAGAAAAAATAGCTATAGCTAGTTTAACAAAAATAATGACTACAATAGTTGCAATTGAAAATATTAAAAATTTAGAAGAAATAGTAAAAGTACCTAAAGAAGCATTCTATAATATAAGTGGATATGCTATAGCAGGATTTAAAACGAATGATGAAGTAACTTATAAAGATTTATTATATGGTACTTTGCTTCCAAGTGGTATAGATGCTGCCCAAAGCTTAGCTATTTTAACCTACGGAAGTATAGAAAATTTTGTAGAAAAAATGAATGAAATGGCTACAAAGTTAGAAATGAATAATACTCATTATAACAATCCGGTAGGAAAAGATCATGAAGAAAATTATTCAAGCCTTTCTGATATAGCTAAATTATTATTTTATGCCTTAAAAAATGAAACATTTTATGAAATATATACAAGTAGAAACTATTTAACATTAAATAATTTAGAACTTAATAGTACACTAGTAATGCCTTCTTTAAAATATAATTTAAATATTGACAATATAATTGGCTCTAAATCTGGATTTACTAAAGAAGCAGGATTATGTTTATCTAGTTTAGCAGAATTTAATGGAGTAAAATATTTACTTATTACTGCAGGATCTTTATATGAAAATGGATTCCCCAATCATATAGTTGATAGCTTAAATATTTACAATTATTTTTGGAATAATTACAGCTATCAAATGATTTTAAAAAAAGATGATTTCATTCATTCTATAAAAGTATTAGATAGTGAAAAAGAATATTATGATATTAAAAATAAAGAAAATATTGAATTTTATTTAAAAAATGGAATGGTTGAAGAATTAAGCTATGTTTATAATGGAATAGATTATATTGATAGAAAAATTAAAATGAATGATAAGTTAGGAACTATCGATGTTTATTATAAAGATTTTCTTTTGTACTCGTATGAGGTATATTTAGAAGAAAATATTGTTTACAAAAATTATTACTTAGTTTACGTTATTATTTTATTAGTTATAATTTCACTTTTTTTAATAGTAATTAAAATATATAATAATTTATTTAAAAAATATAAAAATATATAGGAAAAAAGTTTATTTATTTTACAGAAATATTAAAATATAGAAAATAGTGTACTAAATTTCAAAAAATAAATTATTTTTTTATTAGTTTATTTTGCATTAGTCAAGTAAAAGTAGACAATATATTTAAAAAACATGGGGGATTTGAATTTATAAATTCAAATTTTTTCTTATTTAACATAATAAATGTCTTTATATTGTATGGGTGTTAAATATTTAAGAGTACATTGTGGTCTTTCATAATTGAAGTAGAAACTAAAAAAGAAAGAGTCATGAAAATAATACCTACAATAAAAATAGAATGCCAAACAGAAGAAAAATACAATCAAATTAAGGAAGACAAAGATTTTAGTCAAGGTAAAAGTTTTGATGATAAAAACAAAACAATTATTTATGCTAATGGAGATATTAAAGATTATACTAAAGATATAAATGGTAAAGAGCTTAATCTTAATTATCCAGAATATGAATTAAGTTTAAATAAAATTGGATATACATGTAAATTAAAATAAGTTTAAAAATAAGGCAATCGCATAAAAAATTGACGTAAACTAAAGAATGTTAAAAGGAATG
>CAOKUH010000010.1 GCA_948472605.1 uncultured Mycoplasmatota bacterium | reverse complement strand
CAACATCAAATATTGATAATGCCTCTGTAAAAGCCATTCTAGCTGGTAATGATCTTATTATTACCACTGATTATAAAGAAAGTGTTGCCAGTATTAAAAATGCTTTAAATAATGGAACTATTTCCGAAGAATTGATAAATCGTGTATCTTTACGAGTTCTTGCTTGGAAATATTATAAAGGTTTAATTTTTGATAACGAAAAATAGAAATATCTAAAAAATTTTTAATATTTCTATTTTTTTAATTTATTAAAAAACCTTCAACAAAAATGTTTTTAGTTCTAAAAACCTATCTCCATTTCCACTTTTTATTCGATAATCAATATTAGCTAATTCTTTTAATAATTCTTTAATATCATCTTGATAATAATTAGAGCTTTCTTTTAACAACTTCTCAAGTTGCCAATCTTGTATGCCTAATTTTTTGAAAACTTCTTTTTTAGGAAAACCATTACTCATGAGAATACTTACACTTAACATAAGACGATATTCTCTTGCCAAAAGCATTATTAAAGCTATAGGTTCTACTTTTAAAATATATAAATCATCTAATAATTTTAAAGCATTTAAAGAATTCTTATTTACTACTGCTTCTACAAATTTAAAATTATTATCAATCAATATTTTAGCAACTATTTCTTTAACATCTTCTAATTTAATTGTCGTTGGTTCATTATAATATAAAAATATTTTATTTAATTCATTATAAACTAAATCATAATTATCCCCACAACAACTCATTATATATTTAATTGTATCTGTATCTATTTTATATTTATTTTTAAATACATAATCTCTTATTTTAGTAATTAATTCATTTACAGGAATATTACTTAAAGAAATAACTTTATACTTTTTAGCAAAGTCTTTGTATATTTTTTTTCGAGCATCAATATTTGTATAACAAGTAAAGATAATAGTTGTTAATCCAATTGGATTTTCCATATATTTAAAAAGAATATCTAAATCCTCTTCCTTAATTTTAGCACTTGTAAAAAAAAGAGCATTCTTAACAATTAAATATTTTTTTTCTTGAAACATTGAAACATAAGTAGCTTCTCTTATTACATCTTCTAATTGTGATTCATTTAAATCTATAGTAATTATATTTGTTTCATCTTTAATAATTTTTTTTATTTCTTCATCAATAAGTCGATAACTTTCTCCATATACTAAATACATAAAAAACCTCTTTATTTTTTCCTAATAATTTAATTATAACCTATAATTTATATAATTACTATAATGAAAAAAAGAAATGTAATCATTAATAACTACATTTCTAAATCTATATAAACACTAATCAGTGTACTATATTTTATGAAATACTAGAAATTATGTTATATCTTTTTTTATTAATAATAATTTTTATGGTTCCCCTATCTATAGTATTTAATATATCAATATTTAATTTATTTAAGGCGTTAATTGTTTCTATAGAAGGATGATTATATCTATTATTTCGTCCAGCGGATATAATGGCGTATTTAGGTTTAAATTTTTTTAAAAAGGCCAGGCTAGAACTAGTTTTAGATCCATGATGACCTATTTTTAAAAATGTTATCTTAAAGTTATACTTTTTTATTATTTCATCCTCTACTTTACTAGATGCATCTCCCATAAGTAAGAATGTATTATTATAAATTTTTATTTTGGTAATAATACTATTATCGTTTTCATTATCATATAAATTTAACGAAAGAAAGTTTAAATCAAATTTTTTAGTTTTATAATTTTTTACTTGTTTATTTTGTCTTAATAAATCACTTTCTAATTTATTTATCTTTCCTTGATTAATCATAACATTTTTAAATTTTATTTCTTTTCCTAAATCTATTGCATAACCTAAATGATCTTTATCACCATGAGTAATAATTAACAAATCTATTTTTCTGATTCTCATACTTTTTAAAAACATAATAATATTATCTGATAACTTAAATTCTTTATTTCTGATTTGATATTCTTCTTTTCTATAGCTTATGCTACCACCTGTATCAATCATAATTACTTCTTTATTTTGAGGGGCAATAAATAAAGCTGAATCACCTTGACCTACATCAATAAAATAGACATTATAGTTCAAATTAAATATATTTTTATTGTATAAAATAGTTAAAAATCCAAAATATATTATAAATAATTTCTTTAATCTAGTTTTAAAACTTAATATTAAAGTAAAATATAAAATAATAACTTCAATCAAATTAATTTTTCCAACAATTAAATTTAAAGCAAATCCTTTAAAAATATTATTCAATGTTTCCAATATAGTTATCATCATATTAAATAATGATAAACAAATAGGAAATACAAATGTTAATAAAGCTAAAGGAAATACTAAAGTACTAATAAATGGAACTAAAATAATATTATTTATAATAGAAAATAAATTTATTTCATAATTCAAATATATTGAAATTGGCATACTAAAAAGAAATGTTATTATACTTACTAAAAAAATTTGTTTTAATTTACTCTGTTTATTTATAAAATCACTACAAAATATTAAAGAAAAAGTTACAACAAAAGTATACCAAAAACCAGCATTATATATATAAAAAGGATTAATAAATATGATTATAAATGCAGTTAAAAATAAAATCTTTAATTTAGATAAATTAATATTAAAATTCTTATCTAAATCTAATAATAACATAAATAAAATTGCTCTTATAAAAGAAACTGAAAATCCTGTGACTGCTAAATATAAAAACAATATTGTATAAATAATAATTTTCTTAAATTTTAACTTATTTAATATTTTTGCTAAAAATAAATATACTAATGAAAGATGCATACCTGATAATGCAAATAAATGACTTACACCATTTTTAGTAATACTTTCATATTGCTCATTATCTATTAATGTCTTGTCCCCAATAATAAAAGCTTTTAAATAAGAATTATTACCTAACTTCTTTATTCTATTGTTAATTAAATTTTTTAAATTAGCTAAAAATTCTATTTTTTCATTTAACAATTCTATTTTAGTAACATTAAAACTAAAATAAATTTTTTGATTATATAAATACTTTTTATAATTAAAAGTATTAGGAATTGTCGAATCTACTATGTCACTTTTAGACCCTAAAATTTTAATTGTTAACCCTATTTTCAAACTATTTTCTAGATAATTTTTTTCTTCTTTACTTTGGATATAGTATGTTGCTTTAATTTTTTCTTTATTTTTTAAAATGAGACTTAGTTTATCACCATCTATTGTATAAGATAGTATTTTAGCAATTATTTCTTTCGTATCGTTTTCCATATTTGTTTCATATTTAATTATTCTAGTAAAAAACAAACAATAAAAGAATACTGATATAAAAATAAAAACAAAAAAAATATTAGATTGTAATGTAATCTTTAATATTTTCATAAATTGATGTACCAATACCTGATATATTCATAATTTCTTTAATATCTTTGAATGGTGTTTTATTACGATATTCAATTATATTTAAAGCCTTTGATTCCCCTATTCCATTTAATGACATTAATTCTTCTTTAGACGCCGAATTCAAAGAAATTTTTTTATTATTTATTGTCCCTTGATTATTATCAGTTGATGGCGTTGTTATATTATTTGGTTTATTAGAACTTACTGGATTATTTATTTGACTATTTAATTTTTTTAATTCTGATTTAGATAAAACAACTATCATATCTTCATTTTTAAGTTCTTTACTTAAATTTATATTATCAGTTGTCCCAGTAGTCTTAAGCCCTCCCGCAAGTTTTATTAAATCATTAATAATAGCTCCACTTTTTAGTTCATATACACCAGGTTTATTTACATATCCTTTAATGTCAACTTTAATTTTAGGTTTCTCTTCAATTATATTATCACTTACTTCATCTATTTTACATTCTTCACAAATACATTCATCAGTTTCAATATTTTCACTACTAGTATATAAAAAATATCCAACTGAAAAAACGTTACCTAAAATGAGAATTAAAATAATGATTAACAAAATAATATTATTTTTTAAATAATTTTTTACATATTCCATAAAATTATCACCTCCACTAATATATATACAACCTAAATTTGATATTTCCTTTTTTTATCTTACAATTTTTTACCCAAAATAAAAAAGACCAATTAGTCTCATTTATAAATTACTTTTTTTAATCAAGAAAATCTTATTTTTCTTCTTAAATGCATAAAATATATCTTCTATTTTTAAATTTTTATTTGCTAATTCTTTTTCTAGCCAACGTTTATCTTTTCTAATAAAACTAAGTGCTTTTTTTTGCAATTCTCCATCTAAAATAATAGGCATAGGATAATTACTTTTAGTGTGAAATAAATTATATTTAAATATCGATAATTTTCCATTTGGTTCTAAAAATGCATACTCAATTTCATCAATACTTTTAATCGAATTCTGACGTAAGCTTAGTAATAAATCATCCATACTATATCTTTGACGTACCATTTCTTTATAATTAACATTACCATTCGCAATAATTAAAGATGGCTTTCCCCCAAATATAGTCCTAAAAGTTCGTGATTTTATACTTATAAATGCCAATAATAACTCTAATACTACTAATAAAATAATAGGTATAATTGTAAATAAAATAGAATCTTCAATATTTTCAATACTAATAGCTACTAATTCTGCTATCAAGATAGACACAATCAAATCAATAATTCCTAATTGACCTATTTCTCTTTTGCCCATAATTCTATATGCCAAAACTATAAAAAAATAAAAGAATGTTGTTCGATAAATAATTGTAAATAATTCCAAAATATCACTCTCCAATAATATTATGGTTTATTTCATAAATTTTTAAACACTTACATATAAATTATTAAGGTGATTAAAGTGAAATATTTAAAAGAATATGGTATAACTTTATTAAAGTTTTTAGGCTTTTTAATTGGAGGAAGTATAATAATAAGTATTATGTATTACTTACTTTTTAGCTCTAAAGTTGTAAATATTTTAGCATTTATATATATGATTATAGTCTTTTTTGTATTTGGTTTAAAAGCAGGCAAAAAAGCCACAAATAGAGGATTTTTAGCAGGTTTAAAAATTGGTTTTTTACTTCTATCCGTTTTATTACTTTTTAATTTAATTATTTATCAAACTGGATTTAATGTAACTAGAGTAATTTATTATATGGTCTTAATTTTTGCAAGTGTAATAGCCTCAACAATTGGTATAAATCGCAAGCAGGAATAATAAAATTTGACAATATTTTAAGTCTTTGTTAATATACTCCGCAAAAAATGAGGAAAATAAATGCTTTTAATTGATAAAGATGAAATTTAACATATTATGATTGCATTATTACTAAGCCAAAAGAAACTTTAAAACTTTTAAGTCATTTATTAAAAACTTAAAAATAAGAAATTATGAATTATCAATAAGTGAATTAGATGATTTAACTGAAAAAATAAAAATACATTATTTGACTCTGTTTTTATTGTCTTATTCAATAGCAACAAATTTAAAATCTTCACTAACATTAACATAAGAATCTTCATTATATATTCTTTTAGAAATTGGATTATACATTGTATCTAATCCAGTTTTTTCATACAATTCTTTTAAAGTTATTACTTCATCAACACAAGAATCATTATAATAACAATCTTTAGCTGCTTCAACAATAGTTTGAATTGTATTCTTTAACATTCTTTCATTGTGTTTTTTTACTACTTTATAAGTTGATGGAACAGCTATTAATAGACATATTACTAATACAAGAAAGTAAATAAATATTTTATTTTTGCTCATAATTTTCTCCATAATAATTTTTTATAAATTCATCTTTAAAATCTAATAATGTATCATTTTTTATAGCTTCTCTTATTTGTTCTGAAAGTTTTATTAAAAATCTGATATTATGAATTGATAAAAGACGTGCTCCAAAAACTTCATCACAATTTATTAAATGTTTTATATAGGCTTTAGTATAATATCTACAAGCATAACAATCACAAGTTTTACTAATAGGAGTAAAATCTTCTTTATATTTTGCATTTTTAATATTAATTTTTCCATCTCTAGTTAATGCATGACCATGTCTAGCAAGTCTTGTTGGACTTACACAATCAAATAAATCTATTCCTCTTATAACGCCTTCTATTATATCTATTGGTTCTCCTATTCCCATCGCATAACGTAATTTATCTTTAGGCAAATAATTAGTTGAATAAGTAAATGCTTTGTACATATCTTCTTTGCTTTCATGGTCATTAGCAACACCACCAATACTATAACCATCAAAATCTAGTTTAATTGTTTCAATAGCACTAAGTTTTCTTAAATCTTCATATGCTCCACCTTGAACTATCCCAAAAAGCATTTGATTTTTGTTTTTATGAGCCTCTTTACCTCTTTTAGCCCATCTAATAGTTCTTAAAACACTTTGCTTTAGATAATCATATGAGGCACTTGCTGGAGGACATTCATCAAAACTCATAGCAATATCACTATCTAATTTATTCTGAATTTCAATTGATTTTTCAGGAGTAAGAAATAAACTATCCCCATTTAAATGATTTTTAAATTTTACTCCCTCTTCCGAAATATCTTTTGGATTCGCTAAAGAAAAAACTTGAAATCCTCCTGAATCAGTTAATATGGGACCATCATAATTCATAAACTTGTGAAGTCCTCCAGCATGAAAAACTACATCTTCACCTGGTCTTAACCACAAATGATAAGTATTCGCAAGAATAATACCTGCATTCATATCTTTTACCTCTTCTGGAGCTAATGTCTTAATTGTCCCTTGAGTTCCTACAGGCATAAACATTGGAGTTTCAAAAACTTTACCATTATAAATTATTTCTCCTAATCTTGCCTTCGTATTTTTCTCTTCCTTATTAACTTTAAAATCTAGTTTCATAAAAAAAATCCCCTCCTAAACACTATCAATCATTTTTATTAATTATAACATCATAGAATAAACATTGCATCTCCAAAAGAAAAGAAACGATATCTATTTTTAACAGCATCTTCATAAGCTTTTAAAATATAATCTTTTTTAGAAAACGCACTCACAAGCATAATTAAAGTACTTTTAGGTAAATGAAAGTTTGTTATTAATCCATCTATTGCTTTAAATTCAAATCCAGGATATATAAATATATCAGTACTTCCACTACATGATTTAAATTCACCATACTCTTTCATAATAGTTTCTAATGTTCTAGTTGAAGTAGTTCCAACAGCTATAATTCGCCTACCATCTTTTTTTGCTTCATTTAAAATAATTGCAGCCTCATTATTCATTTCATAAACTTCACTATGCATTTTATGTTTTTTTACATCACTTACTTCAACAGGACGAAATGTTCCTAACCCAACATGTAATGTAACACTAGTTATTATAATACCTTTTTCTTTAAGTTTATTAAGTAATTCTTCTGTAAAGTGAAGCCCTGCTGTTGGTGCTGCAGCACTACCAATATTTTTGGCATAAACAGTTTGATATCGATTTTTATCATCAAGTGTTTCATGTATATAAGGAGGTAGAGGCATATTTCCTAACTCATCTAAAATATTTAAAAATATACCTTCATAAAAAAATTTAACTACAACCATACCCTCTTCTCGTTTTTCTATAACTTCACAATTTAAAATATTTTCAAAAGTAATTTTTGTACCAATATGTAATCTTTTAAAAGGGCGAGATAAACAAACCCATTTATCATTTTCTAATTTTTTTAATAATAATATTTCTATTTGAGCACCTGTATCATCTTTAGTTCCAAAAAGTCTTGCTGGAATAACTTTAGTATCATTTAGAACTAAAACATCCCCTTTATTTAAATAATCTATTATATCAGTAAAATGCTTATGCTCTATTTCTCCATTTAATTTATTCATGACTAAAAGTCTTGAGTTAGTACGCTCTTTTAATGGTGTCTGAGCTATTAATTCATTTGGCAAATTATAATCAAATTCTTCGGTACTCATTTTCATCTCTTCTTTCTTCACTTAAAAATTTATAACTCCAATCAAAAACTTCTACTTTACTTCTTTTACAATAATCAAGAACATATTCTCGATTTTTTATTTTAAATTCCTCAACTAAAGTATTTTGTTTTTCACTAATATTATCACTACGAAATAATGCTAAAAATTCATCATCTTCACAAAAATATCTAATTAAAGGAAAATAGTACATAAGAACTTCTGCCATATCTCTTTTTTCAAATTCTATAAGACTTATTTTTTCGCATAATTCTTTATCTTTTATCATTCCTAAGTTAAGAATTTGTTTAGCAAGCTCTCGATGTCCTCCAACTATAGGAACAAGGCTTTTCAATTCGTTTGTAATCAAACACTTATAATCATTTTTATCTATTGAAAATTGTTCTATTTTTAAATCATTATCACTTGAAAAACCAATTTTTGCTTTACCAAATTCATAAGAAACATAATCATTTGTAAAAGAACTATATATTTTTTGCATATAATGTCTAGTTCCCGGAATATTACATAATAATTTATTATTTTGTAACCAAGGATTAATTAAAGAATATCCTAGCACTCCTACAACAAAATCAAAATATGGTGTAAAATATGTATAGTCTTTACTAAAATTTAAAAATTCTTTTTGATTATTCTCACTTTCTAAACAATATTGTTCTGTAATTTCACGACAAAGATTTTCTATTTCATAATAAAGGCATTCTATTACTTTACCATCTCTATTAATTAATCCTGATTTCATTATTCCTCTTTTTTTATTAACTTTCTTACTATTTGATAACACTCTTCACTTATATCATCAATAGAGCGAATTTCATCATTTTTAACACAATCTATTTTGGTAAAATTATATTTTTCTGCTAATTCTAAATAAGTATCTTCAGCATTTTTTAAATGTTCTAAAGATGATTCATGTTGATCTAAAGATTCATTTCTTTGTTGCTTTAAAATATTAGCATAAAAATAAGGCAGATACAAAAACATTACTAGATCAGGTTTAGGAAGTTCTAATATTTCATATTCTAGCAATTCTAATTTTTTATACATTTTTAGTCTTTCTTCTTTATCTTTTATTTTTCCCCCTTGATGGGCCATATTAGATTCTACATATCTATCGATTATCACAATATATCCTTCATTTAAACGCTTTATTATTTCATCTTTATTATACCTTCTATCTGCAGCATAGTATAAGCTAGCAACTAGAGCATCAACATTTGGGGCTTTTTCTTTGAACCATCCATCACAAATATATGATTTTCCTAAGTATGGACCTCCAACTATTTTTCCTGATGGTGTATCATAACTAGGAAAAGAATATTTAAATACTTTTACTTTATCATTTTTTAATTTTTCAAATAATTTATTAGATTGCGTCTCTTTTCCAGAACAATCTGTACCTTCAATAATAACTAATTTTCCTTTCATAAAAAACATCTCCTCTAACATACTATTATTTTATCTTTTTATTATTTCTTGAAAATCACTTTCTTTATAACGTAGACAATCACTTAAATCTATAGAATTATATTTATCGTACTTATCTATTTTGTATAAAAAAGATGGATAAGTATAACGATTATCTAATAATTCATTTATAAAATTATTTTGTAATTCTGTTAAATTATCTTCTCGATATACGCTTTTAGCTAACATTATCCCACCATTTTTATCAACTTGAAAACGTATAATAGGCAGATATCTCGATACAAAATATCCAATATCGGATTTAAACTCAAGATATTCTTCACACACTGTTTTATTAGAGATTAATAACATATTTAATACTTGTTGTAATATTTGTACATGACCATACATATCTTTGGGCATAATATGATTATTATTTCCGTCAATTATACATTCCTCTAATTTAGAAAAAATATTGATGGGATAGACATTTAATGTCTTATCATCGCTAAGCCCATAACGAAAATTATCTTCAAATATTAAAGAATTTATATCATATACAAACATATGATTATTTTTACCAACTAATACTTTATTGGCTTCCATTTGCGGATTTAAAATCTTATAATTTAAAACGCAGACAACGAAATCAAAATATGGTGTAAAAGTATGATAATTTTTAGCAAATTCCTGAAACATTGTATAATTATATTTACTTTCATTACAATTCTTATCTACTCCTAAAACATTGATTCATTATGATTAATTTTTAAATGATCATAAGCTTTTTCGGTTGCCATACGTCCTCTTTGTGTTCGTTTAATGAATCCTTCTTGAAGCAAGAATGGTTCTACAACATCTTCTATTGTAGATACCTCTTCTCCTATCGATGTTGAAATCGTTTCAACTCCAACTGGACCTCCATTAAACTTTGTTATTAAGCTTGTTAAATACTCAATATCAATAGCATCAAGTCCAAATTCATCAACTTTTAATCTTTCTAATGATTTAATTGTTAAACTATGGTTTATAGTACTATCTCCTTCAACCAAAGCAAAATCTCGAACTCTTTTAAATAAACGATTAGCAATACGAGGGGTTTTTCTACATCTTCCACTTAACTCCCTCGCAGCTTCTGTTTCAATTGGCATATCAAGAACTTTACTTGTTCTTTTTATAATACTTTCCAACTCCTCTAGTTTATAATATTCTAATTTGGAAATAATCCCAAAACGATCTCTTAATGGAGAAGATATATCTCCTGCTCTAGTTGTAGCACCAACTAAAGTAAATGGTGGCAAATCAATTTTTATATTTCTAGATTTACCTGTTTCACCAATAACTAAATCTATCTCAAAATCTTCCATAGCTGGATATAAAACCTCTTCAATAAATTTAGGCATTCTGTGAATTTCATCAATAAATAAAACATCTCCTGGCTCTAAAGTTGAAAGTACAGCTGCTAAATCACCTGTTTTTTCAATAGATGGACCACTTGCTGTTTTTAAATTTGTTCCAAGTTCATTAGCTATAATATGAGCTAATGTTGTTTTACCTAAACCTGGAGGACCATATAATAAAACATGATCTAAAGGTTCTTCTCGCATTAAAGCCGCTTTTATAAAAACCCTTAAATTTTCTTTTATTTCCTTTTGACCCACATACTCATCTAAACTTTGAGGACGAATATTTTTTTCAAAAACATCTTCTTGTTTTTCTTCTGCATCAATTATTCTATCTTCCATGAAAACACCTTTCTATTTTAATAATAATTTTAAAGCTTCTTTTATTTGTTCTTCAACCTTTAAATTAGCATCAACTTTAGGTAATACTTTTTTAATATCACTAGATTTGTAGCCTAAACTTTCTAAAGCTTCAATAACCTCTTCAAATACTGATATTTTGGTATTCTCACTTTGTACTAATTTACCTTTTAAATCTAATATAATCTGACGAGCAACTTTTTCTCCAACTTTAGGAAATTTAGTTAAGTACAAAATATTTTCCCTATCAATAGCATCTATTATACCAGTTACACTTCCTAACGCAAACATGGGAAGTGCAAGTTTAGGCCCTACACCTTTCACACTAATAAGTCTTAAAAACAATTCTTTTTCCTCTATCGTATTAAAACCATATAACGAAAATTCATCTTCTTTTATATAAGTATAAATAAAAACTTTTTTTTCTTCGTCTATAGGAAAACTAAAAGGATTAGCAACAAAAATTTGATAACCTATTCCATTATTTTCAATTGTTATATAATTTTTTTCAGTCTCACGAACAAAGCCTTTAATAAAACTAAACATTCTTCATCACCTTAAACTCATTTTAGCATACAAATGTACTTAAGAAAAGAAAAAGCCTTATTTTTTTAAGACTTTCTCAATTTTCTGATAATTTCATCTTCAAAGCTTACTTCTCCACTATAATTTAGAAATGCTATTTTTATTGCTGTTGCAATTTGTTCATAAGAAAACAATGGATTAATCATTTTTATTTTATTATGAAAAATATTGACAATACAATCTAATTGGACAAATTCTTTGTGTCTTGACAAATAAATTAATAAATATTTCTCAGTTATACTATAATACTCTTCATAAGATATATTCATTTGAACGCTAAAAGAATTAATAATAACGATCAATATATTTTCAGTAATAACCATTTTATAAACTTCATAAAGATTTTTTTTGACTTTTTCTTTCATTAATTCAATTTTTTCATTTAAAAAACAAATTCTTTCATTACTAATTTCTCTATCCTCTTCTAAATCTTTTATCACTTTATCTTCCGACTTAGTTACTTTCCCTAATATTAAGTTTACATTATTTATATCTGCGTTCCATTCTAACCATATTTTTTTATTATATCTTAATTTCCCTTTTGCTCTTTTTATAATTTCATAAACTATAGATATTGGTTTATCTACAATTTCACTTGTTTTTTCTAAAGTTTTACTTTCTCCATCCAATATTCCATACTTTAATGCTAATACTTTATATTCTATTTCTGTTAAATTAACATCTAATATATTATCAACTAAACTTATATCATTATTCCATTTTAACCATGCTTCTTTATTATTTATTAATTTTTCCTTTGCTCTTTTTTCTATTGTATAAATTGTAGCTAATGGTTTACCTAAAATTTCACTTATCTTTTTCAAAGTTTTACTTTTTCCATCTAATATTCCATATCTTAATGCTAATACTTTATATTCTGTTTCTGTTAAACCATAATTTAACATTTTATGTTTCAAATTATTTAATATTTTATCAACTAAACTTATATCATTATTCCATTTTAACCATGCTTCTTTATTATATATTAATTTTTTCTTTGCTCTTTTTTCTATTACATAAACTGTAGATATTGGTTTATCTACAATTTCACTTGTTTTTTCTAAAGTTTTACTTTCTCCATCTAATATTCCATATCTTAGTGCTAATACTTTATATTCTGTTTCTGTTAAACCATAATTTAATATTTTATCAACTAAATTTATATCTTTATTCCATTCTAACCATATTTCTTTATTATATCTTAATTTTTCCTTTGCTCTTTTTTCTGTTAAACAAATTGTAGATGATGCTTTATTTAAAATTTCACTTGTTTTTTCTAAAGTTTTACTTTCTCCATCTAATATTCCATATCTTAATGCTAATACTTTATATTCTGTTTCTGTTAAACTATAATTTAATATTTCATGTTCCACTTTTATAAAAAGATTACTTAATACTATATCGGCTAAATTTATATCATTATTCCATTCTAACCATATTTCTTTATTATATCTTAATTTCTCTATTGCTCTTTTTTCTATTGTATAAATTGTAGATAATGGTTTATCTAAAATTTCACTTGTCTTTTTTAAAGTTTTACTTTCTCCATCTAATATTCCATATTTTAATGCTAATACTTTATATTCTACTTCAGAAAGATAAACTTTTTTATCAATATTTAAACTTTTTAAAACTTTTTCATCAACCTTCATAATTAATTCCCTTTCTCAATATATTTTCTACTTATTATACATCTATATATAATTAAAATCTACTAAAAAAATTCAGTATATTTCATGCAAATAAAAAGATTGTTTTCCTACTTTAGAAATTACAATCTTTAATAACTAAAATCTTTATTTTTTTAAAGTAAATAAATAGTAAGCTTGTTCCTTTTTAGGATTTTTAGTTATAATTTCTTTTCCATTATAAGCATATACCATATTTTTTTTGGTAACTCCTAAATGTTCATATTTGTAAGCTACTATACTACGATGATCTTTAGCATGTCTATCACGTGTTCCATCATAAGTAACTATAAACTTACCATTCTTTAAATACTCTAAATCAGTAATTAAAACGTCACCTTCTTTATTTGTAGTAACAATTCTTAAAATACTTGGTATCTTATCTTTAACATTTTTCATGAAATTGTCATAACTCTCAGCGTTATAAACATTTTCTCCATCTATTACATAATTACCATCTTTTTTGGCATCCTTTAAAGAAAAATCATTATCAAGTAATTCTAACTTTTTAAAAGCCGTTTTGATATCACAAGAATTACCTTTTCCATAGGTAATAAATACTTCATTAAATATTTTTCTTTCAATTACACCATAATCAGTAATAGTATAATCTTTTTCTCTATTATAATAATAAATTTTATCATCACAATTTAAAGGTTCATATTTATCAATCATAGCTTCTAAATCTTTCTTTAAAGCCCAAGAACTTCTAATTGTTGTAAAAGATGCAGAGTAATTACAACATTCTTCTTTTGATATAACAAACTTTGGAACTTCTAAAATAACACCTGAAGCATCAGAAATATAAAAACTTGTCCCATATGGTATCATTAACATAATCATAACTACTATACATAATATTATAAATATAACTAATTCAACTTTTCTTTTTAAAGACTTTTTTCTTTTCTTATTTTCTTGTACATCATTTAAATTATTTATATCAAATTTTTCTGAAACTTGTTTTTTTATTTCTTTATTAGCTTTTTTTATAGCTTTTCTATTTGCTCTAATTAACTTTTTTTCAGAATTTTTTATTTTTCTTTCAATTATTTTTTCGCTAATTATTACATTTAATTTTTTAAATTTTACTATCAATGATTTAAAAATTCTTTTTATTTTAATTCTTATTTTTTTAGAATTTAATTTAATCACTGGTATTAAACAATCAAAACTATCTTTTAATTTATTAAATATTTTTTTTATTTTATCTTTTACTTTAATGCAAAATAACTCAATATAATTTTTTATATTTTTTTTAACTTGTTTTTCTTCTAAGGTTTTATTCTTACTTTTTGTTTCATTTTCTTTTGTTATAGTTGCTTTTTTCTTTTCAACTTTACTTTTTATTTTTAACGATTCTTTTTTTTTGTCTTCTTTCGAAGTTGCTTTTTTTAAACTTTCTGTACTTTTATCTTTAATTACCACACTATCATTACTTTTTTTCGGTGTTACTTTTACTTTAGTACTAGAAGTTTTCTTTTTAACATCAGAACCTTTTTTAGCTTTTACCTTATTATTTGCCTCTTTTTTTATAGTTGTTTCAGCTTTTTTTAAGTTTTTATTTTTAGATGTTGAAGTTTCTTTTTTTTCTATTGTTTTTGAAGTTGTTTTTTTAGAAGGATTTTTTTTAGGAGTATTTGTACTTTTAGAATTAGAACTTGTTTTTTTTACTACTTTAGTATCATCAGTCTTCTTTTGTGCGGCCATTTAATAGTCTCCTTCCCTTTTCTTAGCTGTATTATAGAAAATATATAGTTATTTTGCAATAATTTTATCTAATCTTTTTAAAATTCTTTCTTTGCCTAATATTTTCATAATACTATAAAGATCAGGTGAAATTGTTAAACTAGTAAGTGCTATACGAATAATATTAGTTACATCAACTATACTTCCTTTATAACCAGATGCATCAAGCTTATAGGCTTTCATATCCGTAGCATAATTTAATTTATTACACAACTCTTTTATTTTATTAAACCATTCTTCATTAGTATCATTATCATTATAAATTTCTTTATATTCACTTAAAATAACTTTTACATCAACAAGATTATATTCTAAAAAATTACATTCTATATCTTTAAAATATTCATCATACATATACCAAGTTTTATTCTTTATTTCACTATAATAAGTATAATCTTTTCTAGGTTTCTTTTGTTCTCTTTCGATATTATATATAGCCATCGAATAATCTTTATACTTTTCTAAAATATCTGCAAATTCTAAATCATAAATTTTACTCCAAGATAATACTTCACTATAAACTTCTTCTTTTGTTAAACGACTAATAAAATTTTTGGAAATATTATCAAGTTTATCTAAATCAAATAATGCTCCACTACTACTCATTTTTTTAGGTGAAAATTGAAATTCTGTAAAATGAGCATCAGGATGTCCTTCTCTCCATGATTCATAATTTGAATTAGCAATTGTCATTATAGCTTCTATAACCGCTAAATAAGGATATCCTTTTTCTTCGTAATAAGTCATTCTAGCCTCAGGATCTAAACGTTTAGATATTTTTCTAATAGTATCTCCATCTTTTTTCAAAATTAAAGGAATATGAATATATTTAGGCATTTTATAACCAAAAGTTTTAAATAGTTCGTAATGTATAGGGATAGAACTTACCCATTCACTTCCTCTAACTACATGAGTGGTATGCATTAAATAATCATCAACTAAATGGGCAAAATGATATGTTGGTAAACCATCTTTTGCTTTCATTATTGGAATATCTAAATCATTTTCTGGAAATTCCATCTCTCCATTAGCTAAATCATCAAATTTAAATTTACGACTAAAGTCGCCCTTACTTTTTAGACGAATAGTAAATATTTCTCCATTTTTTATTCTTTCCATCGCTTCGTTAACTGGTAAATCACGATATTTAGCATATCTTCCATAAATACCTATTCTTCTCTTATCACGAGCTTGTCCTTCTCTAATAACATCCATTTCTTCTTTTGTTAAAAAACAAGGATAAGCACTGCCTTCAATTATTAAATGCTTAATAAATGTTTGATATATTTCTTTTCTTTCAGATTGTATATAAGGAGCATAATTACCTTTAGTTTCTCCATTATCTTTATATTCATATTCATCTGGAATAAGATGATACCATTCTAAAACATGACGAATATACTCTATTGCCCCTTCTACTTCACGTGAAGTATCTGTATCTTCATTTCTTAAATAAAATACTCCATTACTTTGACGCGCTAAAACATAATCTATTAACAATGGCATAAAATGACCAATATGCATGAACCCTGTAGGACTAGGGGCAAATCTTGTTACACGAGCATTTTCTCCTAAATCTCTTTTAGGATACATAGCTTCATAATCTTTAATTGTTCTATTAATATTCGGAAATATTAAATTAGCTAAATCTTCTCTATTCATATTATTTCACCCTCACAAATTCCATACTTAAAATTTTAATATCTTTTAAAGGTTTATCATTCTTATCAACTACAACCTTACCAATTTCTAAAACATTATCTAATCCTGCTATAACACGCCCAAAAGCGGCATAATCACCATCAAGAGATTTGTTATCTTTTAACATTATAAAAAACTGACTACTAGCACTATTCATATTATTAGTAGTCCTAGCCATCGAAATTACTCCTTGTTCATGCAATAAACTATTGTTAATACCATTATTACTAAATTCACCCTTTATTGTATTAGCATTTCGCCCAAGACTAGTTCCATCTCCAGCTTGAATAACAAAATCTCTTACTACACGATGAAATATAATATCATTGTAAAAATCATCCTCCACTAATTTTTGAAAATTTTTAACAGTTATCGGAGCAATATCAGAATATAACTCTAAAACTATTTTTTTATCATTTTCTAAATTAATTACCACATTATTTGTTCTTTTATTTGTTTCCTGATAAGCTATACCATCATATTGTTTCTCTTCACTTAAGTTTTCTTTCCCACAACCTACTAAAAAAAATATAGTTAATATCATAACTACTAATTTAAATTTTTTCATTTTATTATCCTTCCTATTTTTTATATTTCAATCTCACTTAAATTAACTACCTCTTATTTTACTAATCGTTTTATTAAAAGTAAATGTATTTTTTATAAAAGAATTAAAATAACGGAGCAAATAATCTAAGAATTGCTTGCCATATACTTTTAAATATATTTTCTTTCATATCTTTATCTTCAAGTTTTAATGAGTCATTTAAAGTTTCAACAAAATCTTTTTTAATATTTTCTAATTCTTTTACCTCTTCCATATAAATACCATTTTCAAAATGAAGATATAAACTTCTATAATCCATATTAATTGTTCCAACTATAGCTCTTATATCATCAGATAAAAAAACTTTTGAATGGACAAATCCTTGACTATATTTAAAAAGCTTCACTCCACTTTCATGTAGTATTTTAAAAAATGATGTAGTTTGCATATATACTAATTTCTTATCTGGTATACCAGGAACAATTATTCTTACATCAACACCTCTTTTACTAGCTCTAATAAGAGAGTTTAACATATCAGTATCTATAATTAAATACGGAGTCATAATGTATAAATATTTTTTGGCACTATTTATCATATTAATATAAACATCTTCTCCTATTAAATCTTCATGTATTGGTGATACTCCATAAGAAACAACATATCCACTATCTTTATTACTTTTTTTAAATTCTCCTTTAAATTTCCATAAATCTTCATCTTCTTTGTTGTTGGCATTCCACATTGTTAAAAACATAATAGTTAAATTCCAAATAGAATCTCCTACTATTTTAATTCCATTATCCTTCCAAATTCCATATTTACTTCCTATATTTATATACTCATCACTTATATTAACTCCCCCAGAAAAAGCAACTAAACCATCAATAATGGTCATTTTTCGATGATCTCTGTTATTCATAAACACCCCTTTAAAAGGACTAAGTTTATTAAAAGGCCTACATTTTATTCCTAAACTTTCTAAAAATTTTGGATATTTCGTTGATAACATAGCAATACTTCCTGCATCATCATAAATAATTCTTACATCAACACCATTTTTAACCTTTTCTTTTAAAATTTCTAAAATACTATTCCACATAACTCCTTTATTAATAATAAAGTATTCCATAAAAATATATCTTTCAGCTTTTTTTAATTCCTTTAATAATTCAGGATAAAACTTTTCTCCAAAATCATAGTAAGTTAATTCATCATTCATGGTAACAGGATAACTTGTCCTATTTAAAATATATTGTAAATTATCTAATTTATTATCTATAACCTTTTTTCTAACTTCTAAATTTGGCTCCAAGTATTTACTATATTCTTTTTCTAAATTATAAATGTTCTTTAATAATTTATTATTTTTATAATTATTTCCAATAGTTATTAGAAGAATAGTTCCAAATATGGGAAATAAAAGAATTAATATAATCCATGGCAAATCATTAGATAATCTTGTACTATCTTTTAAAATTTTCAAAACGATTAAAAAGCTTAATAATTCATAAATTCCTCCTATGATTGCTATATGTTCATAAAAGAAAAAACGAACTATTATGGCAAATCCTAATTGTAATAATATACCTACTCCTACTATTAGAATTCTTTTAATTGCTACTAGCATACTAACACTCCTCATATGTTTTTATTTTATCATAGAAATCAAAAAAAGTAGAACATCTTTTATGCCTACTTAATTATTATCATTATCACTTTTACTAGCAGCTGCTAAAGCATTTTGGATATATTTTGCATATTGACTTTGTATTTCACTATCTACTATATTCATACCATAATTTTTACGTAATTCTTGTAGCGCTTTAATTGAAAGTGTATTATCTTTACCAAGTAATTCTTTTGATAGGGTTTCTAAAATATTATCTTTAACATCTTCTAAACTAGCTTTTTCTTTTGAAGCTTCACGATATATAACATGATATCCAAGTTCTGTTGTAATTACTTCTGTTGAAAATTCCCCATCTTTTAATTTAAATGCATTTTTAACTATTTCATCATAACTACTTGATAAAGTACCATTATTGATATATCCAAGTGATCCCCCATCTTCTTTAGTAGAAGTATCTTCAGAATTTTCACGAGCTAACTTTGTAAAATCCTCTTTAACATTTTTACTTTCTTTTAATTTAGCTATTATTGTATTAATTTTTTCCTTTGCTTCATTTTCTGCTTTAGTTTTATCTTCACTAGAAGCATCACTTGCTACATTTGGTGTAATTAATATATGATTTACTAACACATCCCCATAAATATTTTTTTCATAATAATTATTTATTTCCTTATCTGTGATTTGTGATTTAGCATAATCTTCAATAGCCAAATTTTGTAAATAATTTATATATACATAATTTCTATAAGCCTCTACTGTTTGATAAGAAGTTGCACTTTGAATTGCATATAATAAATTATCTTTATATAACTCTTCTAATGATTTCATAGTACCATCAGCATAATCATTGGCACTTCCTAGTTGATCTTTATATTTATCTTCCAATATTTTTTTATCAACTATATTAATTAATGAATTTAGAGCATAATTATTTTTTAAATCATCATATAATTCATTAATACTAATCATACTACCATTTTCAAAACTAACAACAGCATCACTTCCATTTTCTAATTTTGGAATAGTTTTACCACAGCCACATGTTATTAAAGCACATAGACCTATTATTATTGCTTTCTTTTTCATCTAAAATCCTCCTAAACATTTAGTATTATATCTAATTTATAAAAAAAATACAAGAAGAACACTCACCAACTAAAAAACTTACCATACAATATAATGAAAAGACAAATAAAGGAGGAATGAAAATATGAATCATTGTTGTGGAAATAACGGACTTGGTCCAGCTATAATACTTGTACTATTCATCTTACTTATAATCATCGTAGGGGCTTTCATTTAGTCTTTAATTAATAAGGAGGTGTCCATTTAAATGAATTGTTGCAAAAAATGCCAAGAAAATAACTGCAATAACAATAACCAAAATCAAGGAATTAATACAGCTTTTATTATAATAGTATTATTTATCTTATTAGCAATAATTTTTGCAGGATTTAATGGCTGCGGAGTATATTAAAAGGGAGGATTTACCTTCTTTTTTTATTTTAAATCTAAACAAATTACATATTTTTTTCAAATTTATTGTAGTTAATTAGCAAAAATGTCATAAAAATAAACCACATTATATCTGGTAAAAA
>CAOKUH010000009.1 GCA_948472605.1 uncultured Mycoplasmatota bacterium | reverse complement strand
TTTTATGTTATAATTTATTTGGATGTAGAAAAATATAATTCATTATCTAAGCTGTATTTATATATAATTGCCTCCCAAACAAAGCAGTGGTACAAGCTGCTATACAGAGAATGTGAACAAATAATTCCTAATAGCGAACAATAATAGATATTAGAAATGATAAATAGAAGTAAATAGCTGAAACATTTTTGAATATACTACAATAGTATACTAATTGCCATTTTAAATATAGGATATTTATATCGCTACTTAAAAGTGGTGAAAATGTTTTTCACTTCCAGATGGTGCGATTAATAAATGATCCTAGATGAAAATGTATAATAACTTCATCATAAGATGGAGTTTCTATTAATTTGTGATATTATATTATTTATGGAGATAATGTACATGAAATTTAACAACATGTTATTCTATCAAATATTCAAAATATGATATAAAAATTTGATTAAAGAATAATAACCAAAATATAAAGATATAATCATTAATTAATAATTCGTATAAATATAGTTAAAAAAATGTTAAAAATCATTGCTTGGAGCAACGGATAATTTATAATAAACTTAATTTGTTGAAAGGAGAAATTTTAAAATGTTAAAAGATAATTTAAAAATTTTAAGAAAAAATAAAGGTCTTTCTCAAGAAGAATTAAGTATCAAATTAAATGTTGTTAGACAAACAATCTCAAAATGGGAGTCTGGTTTATCTGTCCCAGATGCAGAAATGCTTATATCTATATCGGAAGTTTTTGACACACCAGTTAGTACAATATTAGGTGAAAATATAGAAGAAAAAGAAAAAAATGATATAAAAGTAATATCAGAAAAACTAGAAGTGATAAATGCCCAACTCTCTAAAAAGCAGAATCAAAAAAGAAAAAGATTAATTAATTTCTTAATAATACTTGATGCTTGTCTTATATTACTTTTCATATTATTGGTGTTATTAAATAGTCCATATCAAGCATGGGATTATAGTGATCCAGAATGGTCTATTATTGGCACTTTATGGCATTCATTTGAATGGATATTCTTTAAAATTGCCCCAATTATGGCTATAGTAATTACTTCAATATTAGGGATATTTCTAATAAAACGAAAATAAATAACAAATTTTTAATTTTCACTTTATGTAATGTGACTAATAAATAGTCTTAATTTGAAAATATCTAATAACTTCATTGTAAGATGGAGTTTTCTTTTATTTTTTGATATTATAGTATTTATGGAGAGGGTACGATGAAAATTAAAATAAAATTAAAAAATAAGGTGACAACATGATTATTTGGCTTAATGGTAGCTTTGGGGTTGGAAAAACTACAATTGCGTATAAATTGAAAGAAAAAATAAATAATTCAATAATTTATGATCCAGAAGAAATTGGAACATTTTTGGATAATATATTACCAACAAAAAAAGATGATTTTTAAGACTATGAATTATGGAGAATTCTTAATTATGAAATATTAAAATATCATAGTTCTAAATATAATACTATTATTGTGCCAATGACAATAACAAATGAATTTTATTATGATGAAATAGTGGGAAGATTAATCAAAGAAAACGTTGTAGTTAAAGAATTTATATTAATAGCTTCAAAAGACACTATAATAAAAAGATTAGATAAAAGAAAAGATAGTACAATGTGGGCTTATGAGCAAGTTAATAGGTGTATAAATACTTTTAAAAACAATTTTAATGGCCATAAAATTAATACTGATGACATAGAAATAAATGATGTTGTTGAAAACATTTTAAAATTATTATAAATAATTCGTTAAAAATCTTTTAAGTAAGATTTTTTTTATGCCGTTTTATAAATCTTTAACTGATACTTTTTAGATACAAAATAAAATAAACTTAGAATTGTTAAGACAAAGAGAAAGGAAATGATAAAACGAAAAAAAGAGTTTTAGCAATTTTAGGGGTTGTTTTAGTAATTGGTATTTTGTGTTTCCATTTTATACCTAGAGAAAAATTAAACACAATTAATATTCCATTTATTTCTAATCAAAGAGGTGATGAAAAGAAAGAAGAAATGAAGTTAATTAATAATACTTTACCAAGTGATTATCAAAACGGCTATTTTTATATTAAAAGAGATGATCTTCGAGAAAATATAATGTATTTTGATTATAACTCTAAACAAGAAGTATATTTATGCAACAAGCCTAATTGTACACATGACACTAATAATTGTCCTTCATTCTTAGATTTTAAAGGTTTAAATGAATTATTTTATTATAATAATTCGTTATATTTTCTTGAGTCATCTGCTAAAGGAACAACAATCTCTGCATCATTTGATGGCACAATCCAAAATATTGATCAAGAACCTTCGGCTTTATATAAAATGAATTTAGATGGGACAGAAAAACAAAACATATGAAGAAAAAAAGTATCATGTATTAATCTCTAATATTTCAATTAATCAAGAAGATATTACAATTATTAGTGCTTATGATATTTCTAAAGTATTTGAAGTAAGAAATCAAAACTTACTAAAATTTTATATTATTGATGCTATCTTACTAATATTATGTGGTATTTTTACTACGTTATTTGCTAAATTTTTAACTAAGCCAATCAAAATATTAAATGAAACTACTAAGTTAGTTTCTAAAGGTAATTTAGATATTGAAATTGATATAAAAGGTAATGATGAAATAAGCGATTTATCAAAATCCTTTGCTACAATGATTGAATCGATAAAAAAAGGCAGGCTGAATTAGAATTATCGTTGCAACAAATAGAAGATTTTATTTCTAATTTTACCCATGAACTTAAAACGCCAATGACAGCGATTATGGGGTATACTAAAATATTAAAGCAAGATAAATATAGTAACGAAGATAAAGAAAAAGCACTTAATTATATTTATAGTGAAACAAAAAGATTAGAGATACTTAATCATAAATTATTAGATTTAATAGGACTAAGTGAAGACAAAATAGTTATATCTCCAATCAAAACAGATCTTTTATTTAAAGAAATAGAAAGTATTGCTATAAATAGATTTTTTGCTATTCATATAGAATTAGATATTGCCAAGCAAACTATTTTAGGAGATAAAGAATTACTGATTACATGCATTATGAATTTGATAGAAAATGCCTATAAAGCCAGTGATAATGATGAAACAATTAAGATTATTGGGAAAATTATTAAAAATAAATATAAAATTTCTATTATAGATTATGGAATTGGAATAAAGAAGGAAGAAATAAAAAGAATAACTGAAGACTTTTATATGGTTGATAGATCTAGAAGTAAGAAAAAGAATAGTTATGGTTTAGGACTTGGTCTTTGCACTAAAATTTTAAATTTTCATAATACAAAAATGCATTTTAAGAGTAAGGTAAATAAGGGAACAGAGGTAAGTTTTTGCTTGGAGGTAGTAAAAAATGAAGAAAAATAATCTTATAACAATAATAAGTATATTAATAATATCAATTTTTGCTCCCATTATAATTCTTTATCTCTTAGAAGATAATAATGTTGATTATTTAAACAATGTTTCTTTACATCAAATGCAAGAAAGAGAAAAAAATGATTTTGATAGTGCTATAATTGAAACTATATATAGAAAATATAATGAAACAAAATATAGCGTATCTACTTTTGATGAATATGAATATGCTGTTGTAAATAAAATGATAGAAGGAAAAAATTATGTTAATGAAAATTTAGCCAAACTTAAAGAATTAGAAAATATCGGTTTGTTAAAAAATGATTTTTTTAGCTTTTTAGCAGAACATACAAATATTATTACAAGAACAAATAGATTTTATGGCGAAAACTTAAATTATTCTAACAAACGATTATTTTTACCAAGTGATGGTTTTAAAAATGCTTTTATGTCTTTTGAAATAGATAATTTATCAGGAAAAATAATTGGTTTAAAAATACCAAAAGAGTATATAATTACTCAAGAAGACATTTTAAAAAGCTACATTCATTACTTGGATTTAACTAGTGAAGATTGGATTTATGAAAAAAATTCTATTTTTTCTCAAAATAAAAAAATTGAAATAAAAATAGAGAATATTAATAATATTTTTTCTCTCTCAATTATTCCATATTCCTAAATAATTTTGAAACATCATTTGACAAAAGTCTCACAAGTAAGACTTTTTTTCTTGGAAATATTATTGTATAATTTAAAAAGAATAGGGTGATAAAATGAAAACGTTAAGTATAGGTAAATTAGTTTATGATATAAATATTTTAACTAATGGTTATCCAAATGAAGGAGCAGAAACAGAAACTAGCGAGGTTATCGAATGCTGTGGAGGTTCAGCTGGTATTGTTGCATATGCTTTAGGAAAATGGAACATGGAGTCTTATATTTCAGGAGTTATAGGTTACGATAATTTTGGGACAGCTATGAAAAAAAATATGGAGGAAAATAAAGTAAGACTAAATTATTTAGAAACTAATTACGATGTTAAAACTAAAATTTCATATATTTTATTAAATAAACAAAATAATAGAAGAACGATTATTGAAACTAAATTGAAAGATTTTAATATTAAAAAATATGAATATGATATGGATATGGATTTAGTAATCGTTGATGGTACAGAATATAATGCATCAGCATATGCTTTAAATAAGTATCAAAATTCTATAACCATTTTAAATGCTAAAGAGCCAAAACCAGGTTTATTAAATTACTTTAAACTTGTTAAATATGCAATTTGTGATGGAGAAGTAGCAGAGTCTATGACAGGTTTAAAATTTGATTTTAATAATCCAGTTACATTAGCTACAATCTATAAAAAAATAATTGATAAGTATCCTAATATTAATCTAATAATTAATGTAGAAGGGAAAGGAACCATTTATTCTGTTAATAATGAAATAAAAGTTCTAGCAACAATTAATACGAATGCTATTGATATAACAGGAGCTAAAGATATTTTTGCTTCTATGATTAGTTATGGTTTAATTAACAAATACGATATGGAAACTACTATACGTTTAGCAACTATTGCAGAATCTATGGCAAAAAAGACTATTGGTTCAACATTATCTATTCCTTTATTAAGTGATATTGTAAGTTATTATGAGGATAAATTTGGACCTATCAAAACGATTTTAAAAGAGTCTACTAAAGAAGAGAGTATAGAATTAAAAGAACCTTTAACAACTTCCCAAACCCCAGAAGAAATAAATACAAATATCCCTAAGGAAAATGAAGGAGAAGCAATTAATCAAGTTTTTGGTATAAATACAAATAATAGTGGTAATGATGATGCTTCTGCCTCTTAATAAATATCCTAAACTTGATATTCATGGTGAAACAAGAGATACAGTTTATACTGTAGTAAAAAGTTTTATAAATGATAACATAAAATTAAAAAATTCTGTCATAATAATAGTACATGGGAAAGGTGCAGGCATTTTAAAACAAGAAGTTCATTATTATTTAAAGAAAATGAAAGAAGTAAAACACTATCATTTGGACTATTGGAATGAAGGCATCACAATTGTCGAATTAAATATTTGACATTAGTGATAATTCGTGGTATAATCTCAAATCAATAAGGAAGGTATACATAAATTTGACATTTTTGGGTTTTTGTGCTATTATATATGCATAAAAAGAAATTGGGGGTATAAATATGAAAGGTTATGTTTTAGATTATATTGATGAAAATGAATATCGTAAATTAGAAAGAGCTTTAAAAAAGTATAATACTTTAGCATTTAAAAAATTAAATTTTGATTATTATCCATCTTTAAGAAATGGGAAATTTTTAGGAGAAATGGTTTCTCAAAATAAAAAAGCAGGAACAGAAACTTATGAGTTAAAATTACCAAGTGATAAAATGTTTGCTCAAGTACATGGTGAAGTTAAATTAACTTATACTGTGTATAAAAAAGAAGAAATAGTAATGTTAGATTCTATTTCACCTAAGGATATTTTATTAGAAGGACATATGTCAGAATTATCTACATATAAAGGTGTAATGATTTCTAAAGCTAATGCTTCTAAAGACAAATTTAAAATTGATTTATTAAATATGTTACAAGATAAATAATAAATTTATTTTAGATTTATAACTTAAAGTGGTATATAGAATATATATACTACTTTTTTAATGTAAATTTATACTTAATATTAATTATAAAACATGTTATAATAGCTAGCAAATGGGGGAGTTTTGCAAATGTTAGATTTAAAAATAGGTTTTTTATTTAAAAAGAGATCCGTGGTATATGAAATGGAAATTTTCGAAATATTTGAGTTAGAGGATTATGTTGTAGGTATAAGTTTCACTAATATAGATGGTGAAAAAAGGTGCAATATATTGAGTGGAAAACAAAAAGGAGGATATGCATGTTTGGATTATAATGCAAATTCGGAATATATATTTGTGCCTGATGATTTAGTGAATGCTATAAAATCTAATGATGATGAGGTGAATTTTAATTCGATTAGGATAAAACAATTATCTAAACCTAAATATTATTTAAAAAATAGTAAAAATTTAAGTTTAGAAAGGATAATAAGACAAGATTTAATAAATTATTTACAACAGCTTGATAATTTAGAAGAAAATGAAAAAATGACTTCCTTTGAACCCAATAATATTATAGATATGTATACCTCAATAAAGAAAACAATTATAGCCCAAGATGAGCAAATAAAGAAAATTTTGACATCATTATTTAAAAACCAAAAAGTCGTCAACTCGGATTTTGATTTAGATTTAATTGCAAAATTAAAAGAAAATATTTTGATCTATGGTCCTACAGGAACTGGCAAAACAGAAATTTTAAAAAGAATATCTAAATTATTTGGCATACCGATAGTTATTGAAGATGCAACATCTCTTTCTGAAATAGGATATGAAGGAAGAAACGTAACTGATATGTTAGATGATTTATGTCTTGCAGCTGATGGTAATATAGAACTAGCTGAAAAAGGAATATTAGTAATTGATGAAATTGATAAACTTGCAGAAAAATTATCAGCAACAAAATCACATGTTTCTAGAGTAGGGGTTCAAAGATCATTATTAAAATTACTTGATGGAGCAACGTTATATTACAATAATAAAAAGTTTGATACTTCAAAATTAACAATTGTGGGATTGGGAGCTTTCACAGGAATTATCGATAATGATGAATATGGAAAAATAACAGAAAATGATTTTATAGAATATGGAATAATGCGAGAGTTAATTGGCAGGTTTTCGAAAAAAATTGCAATGAATCCATTAACAAAAGAAGATCTTAAAAGAATTTTAATAGAATCTGATTTTAGTCCATTAAATACATATAAAAAAATGTTTGATATGTTACAAGTAAAGTATGATTTTGATGATGAATTTCTTGAATATATTTCTAATCTTGCTTTAGAAAAACAAAGTGGGGCTAGAAGTTTAAAAACTTTATTAGATGATTGTATTAGTGGGGCATTATTTGATGTCTTTACTGGAGAATACTCGAGAATTTCCTTAGTAAAACCTAAAGATGATAATCAACATTATATACTTACTAAAAAATTGAAATAAAGGGCATTATAATATTATGTTGCCTTTTTTTATTGGCTGTACATAACAAAAGAAGACAAAGTTGTCCTATTGATAAGTTTGTCTTCTTTTCTCTAATTTTCTTTGTAGCCTTAGTTGTCTTACCTCTTCTTTTTTTGCGTTTTCTTGTTCTTTTGATAAATCATCTTGGTTTATTTGATTGGAAAAGATATTGACTAATCTCTGATGAATAGTTATTGTTGGAAGTTTTTCGTATTTACTTGCTCTTTTACAATATCCAATATAGCAAACCAAATTTTTAGAACCGCCTGCTTTAATATATTCATTCATAAATAACCTAAGTCCAGGATCAGATCTATCAACACCATATGCCATTGGTATGTCAATATTTCTACCAAATTCTTTTGCAAATATGAAAGCCCTACGAGGTCCAATTCGGTTGCCACCACGTTCAATAATCCTATACATTACACAATTAAGCATTTCATCTTTTTGATAAATCCAATTATCGTAATCTTTAATTGCTTTTTCAAATTCATTTTTTTCTGGAAATTTTATGCCTTTTTCTTTTAGCATACAGACTACTTCTTTTATATTTTTACCTTCTAAATCTTTGTTAGATATTCCAGGTATATCGTCCATATGTTCAGAAATTTTAATGCATCCATTACGACTTAAATGTAAATGCGCACTCCCATGCCCACGATTCCAATAAACAATATCTTGATATTTAGGTCTTGAAAATACCTCTCTTTCACTCCATGGAAGTGAATTAATAAATGCTTTAGTATTGTAAAATTCATTCCAGTCTAAATCTTTAATATCTGAATCTTCATCTAATATATCATTTGTATATTGATTATTTAGAAACATAACTTCATTATGATTGAAACAGCAAAAGAATCACCTTACTTTGATATTATCAATTCGTTTTATGGTATCGGAGAAGTATTAACGACTGAATTACTTGGAGAACTTGGAGATATTACAAGATTTGATAATCATAAACAATTAATTGCTTTTTGTGGTTTAGATCCAACCATTATACAATCTGGAAAAAGTATTAATGTTCATGGAACAATTTCTAAACGAGGAAACAAATATGCAAGATGGATATTATTTAATATTAGTCAAATGGTAGTTAAGTTAGGTCATCAATGTCCTAATCACCCAGTATATAATTATTATTTAACAAAAAAAGCAGAAGGCAAACATTACTATGAAAGCCTAACTGCGTGTTCAACAAAAATATTAAGAATGTTATATACAATGTGCAAAAATAATACAACATTCAAAATAAATTAACAAATTCATTTTATCACATATATCACTATAATACACGAAAATTTTAAAAAAATGCCTATTTTCGTGATTTTAGCCGTGGTATAATATTTTTATAAATTTAGTATTGGTGAGGTTAATTATGAACAAAGTAGCAATTATATATAGTTCTATTCATCATAATAATACAGAAAAACTTTTGAAAAGTGCTAAAGGAATAGATATATATAATATAAATGAAATAAATAACTTAGATTTCTCAAAGTATGAAGTAATTGGATTGGCATCTGGAATATATATGGGGAAATTTCATAAGAAAATAGAAAGTTTTGTAAGCAAACATTTAAAAGAACTACATAAAATAATTCTAGTTTATACAAGTGGAAGTAATAATAAAAAATATGGAATAAATTATAAATTGAGTTTAGAATCTAAAGGATTGGAAGTTTTGGGTATCTACTCTTGTAAAGGTTATGACACTTATGGAATTTTTAAATTAGTTGGTGGAAAATCTAAAAATCATCCAAATCAAGCAGATATGAATAGATTTCAAGATTTTATTAATGATTTATTAAATTAAATTACAATTTGAAAGTGAGATACTATATATGAAGGAAAAAATATTAGATGGAACTAAAGTATATTATTGGACAAATGAAAATATAGAATCAGATGTATGTATATTTTTTTCTCATGGAGTAACAGCAGATCATAGATGCTTTAGAAAACAAGAAGAATATTTTATAAATAAATATAAGATTATTAATTGGGATATTCCCCTTCATGGAAAATCAGAACATAGTGATTTTCTATCGTATGAAGAATGTTCAAAATTGATGAAAAAAATAATTGATAAAGAAAAAGTAAAGAAAGTCGTGCTAGTTGGTTTATCTCTTGGAGGATACCCTAGTCAAATGTTTGCATATCTTTATCCAGATAATACAATAGGACTTATTGCTATTGATACAACACCATTTGGCTTATAAAAAATAGTATGGCAAAGTCAGTATCAAAAACAAATTATGCTTATGAACTTATGTCTGAGATGTTAGAAAACTCGTCAAAAGAAATGATCGCAAACCAAATGGATATTTCATATTCTAAATTCATTCAAGAAAATAAAGATATAAAACTGGATATTCCTGTAACAATTTTACTTGGAGAATATGATAGAACAGGTAAAATAAGTAAATATTGTAATGATTGGCATAATGAAACAAATTATCCATTATACATAATACCTAATGCTTCACATTTCTCAAATGCAGATAATCCTAGTATGGTAAATGAACAAATAGATAATTTTGTAAAAAAATTGAAAAAATAAAGTATAAATTTATCTAACTCTCACTCTCTGTCCTGTTAAATATATTATAAATAATATATACTTTTACTGAAAAGAGGGATAATTATGAATCAAGAACAAATTGGAAAATTCATTGCTGAATTGCGTAAAGAAAAGAATATGACACAAGAAGAGTTAGCTGAAAAATTAGGTGTAACTGATAAATCAATAAGTAGATGGGAAAATGGAAAGACAATGCCTGATATTTCATTACTAAATTTATTAGCTGATGAATTTAACTTGAGCATACCTGAATTATTAAAAGGCAGAAGAATGACAAAAGAAGAACTAATAGATATGAGAGAAACAATTAATAATTTGATCGAATATGAATCTAATAGACAAATAGAAGATGATAAAAAGTTTAATAAGTATAATCTAATTGGTTCAATCACTTTAGTTTTAGCTTTGCTTCATAATTCATTTGGTTATTTGAATTATATTTTTACTCCTAATATAGTAGAATTTGTACAAGGATCATTATTTGCAATTTGTATAGTCGCTAATATGGTTAGTTTATATAATCGAAATCATAATATTACATTATGTGAAAAGAAAAAAGAACTTATAAAATCAAGAAAAAACGGAAGGTAAAGGCAAATTTTTGAAGTTTGCTTTTTTTGATACTTTTTAGATACAAAAATTTTATATACTTCTAATTGTTAAAAACATGAGATTAGGAGGAGATTTATGAAAAAGATTGTTTTAACGATTTTAGGAGTAGTGGGGGTAATTGCATTTTTGGGGCTTGTTTTTATGCCTAGAGAAAAATTGAGGGAGATGAATATTCCATTTGTGGGTAATGAAAAAAATAAAGCAAGTGAAGAAAACAAAGGAACAATGAAATTCATTAGTGATATTTTACCAACTGATTATAAAAATGGCTACTTTTACATTAAACATAACGAAGAAAAAGAAAATATAATGTATTTCGATTATGATTCTAAAAAGGAAGTTTATGTATGTAATAAACCTAATTGCAAACATGATAGTGAGTCTTGCTCTTCATATTCTAATTTTGCTGAGTCCAATGAATTATTCTACTATAATGATGCTTTATATACGCTTAATTCATCAGCTGGTGGTGTTTCAATGAGTATTACAGCAGATGGA
This sequence comes from uncultured Mycoplasmatota bacterium, assembly GCA_948472605.1. Lineage (GTDB taxonomy): Bacteria > Bacillota_I > Bacilli_A > RF39 > UBA660 > MGBC108787. Next base: position 9,410 of record CAOKUH010000009.1, on the reverse strand, counting down.
ATTGTAAGTGATACTACAGGTTCACCATCTACAATTTATAAAATGAAATTAGATGGAACAGATAAGGAAAAATTATTTACTGCTCCAAGTGGAACAAAAATATCTATGCCTTTTGTTATGAAAGGAAATATGCTATATGGATTTTTAGAGAAGAGTAAAGTAGAAGAAGGAAGTGGACATACATTCACAACATCAGTAACAGAAAGAAAATTGGTAGCCATTAATCTTAGTACAGGAAAATACGAAGAATTAACAAATGGCTTGCACGCATCTTTAATTGGAACTTATAATGATAAACTTGTCATTCAAGAGATTAATTATATAAAAGATCCAGACAGTTTTGGAGATAATACAAATGCTTTTAGAGATAATCTTTATAATTCTAAAACAAAAATAAAATTATTTGATGTTGAAACGAAGAAAGAAGAAGTTTTATTTGAAGAAGTATTCAAAAATATTGAAAGTATGCAATTTTACAAAGATGGTATTTACTTTATTGGAGAAAAGAGCAAAAATTTAGAATATTTTGATTTTGCTACAAAGAAAAAAGAAGTATTTAAAGAACTTTCACAAAATAATATGGAACTAGGAACTATCATAGATGATAAAGTATTAGTTTATGCTTATAAAAGTAAAGATGCTCATATTGGTGCTTCCTATTATATTGACTTAAAAAATAAAGAAATGAAGGAATTTTCTTTAAAAGATAAAAATGAATATTTAGTAGAAATTTTAGCTAGTAATGATGATTATTACTTTGTAGAAACAGAAACTATTTTAGGAGATGTTTATACTACTTGGGCAGGAACTAAACAACAAGATATTATAGGAACTAATTATGCTTCAATTAAGAAGTCAGATTATTGGGAATCAAAAGCTAATTATATTAAAATGACAAATGCAAAGTAGGTGATGCTCATGTTAGAAATTAAAGATTTATGTAAAAGTTATGGTAGTAAAAAAGTTTTAAATAATATAAATTGTAAACTATCAAATGGTGTATATGGACTTCTCGGACCGAATGGGGCTGGGAAGTCAACACTTATGAATATTGTTACAACTAATTTAAAAGCCGATTCTGGTAGTATTTTATGGGATGACAAAGAAATAGACAAACTAGGAAACGATTATCGTGGCATTTTAGGTTATATGCCTCAACAACAAGGTCTTTATAATGGATTTACTGGATATATGTTTTTAAATTATATTGCTGTCTTAAAAGACATTCCTAAAAATTCTATGAAGGATGAAATAAAAAGAGTTACTGAAGCTGTCAATTTAACAGATAATATTAATAGAAAAATAGGTACTTATTCAGGAGGAATGAAACAAAGACTTTTAATTGCAAGTGCTATTATAGGAAATCCTAAATTAATTATATTTGATGAACCAACAGCAGGATTAGATCCGAAAGAAAGAGTTCGAGTTAAGAAGATGATTCACACACTCTCTAAAGATAAAATTATTATCGTAGCAACTCATATTGTACCAGATATAGAGAACATGGCTAAAGCTATTTTAGTCTTAAAAGATGGTGTTTTACTTAAAGAAACTGATTCTGATAAACTGATAGAACAGTATGCTCCAAATGGTAATTTAGAAGATGTTTATATGAGTATATTTGCAGGTGATGAAAAAGCATGAGAATCACAAGATTTGAATTTTTAAAAATAGTAACCAATAAACTCTTTATTGTAGCATTTCTAATATTATGGTTTTTCAATCTATTATTCTTAAATTATCAAAACTATAGTGAGAGTAAAAATGGAATTCCTTATGAAGCATATAAAATATTAGAAACTGATTTATCGGGCAAAACTCATGAGGAAAAGGGTAAATATATCAATGAACTTTATGAAAGAGCAAAAGCAATTAATATTATTTACAATATTCAAAGTAATGCCAAAAGTGAAAATCAAGCAATAAGAGAATATGCTGATTCTTTGCGTGAAGAAAATAAAGAACTTTATGAAAAGTATTATGAGGAATCTAAAAATCCAACATGGAAATATACAGGGAATGGTGATACAGAATGGTCTTTTTTAGAGCGTATTAAAAACGACTATGATAAAGTATCTAATTATCAAGGCACAATAAATGATATACTAGCGAGTGCTGAAACTCAACAAAGTGTTTCTATTTTTAAGACAAAAGATGAAGTATCTTTAAAAAGTATCACCAAAACAGCAGACATTTATAAAGATATGAAAAATGTTAAAACAAACTATGAAATAGGCGAGAGTATAAATAAAATATCTAATACTACTTTGACAGATTTTTTTGTACTGATTTTGATATTTATTATTTCAACTATACTAATTACAGAAGAAAAAGATAAGAACCTATTTACGATTATAAAAAGTACAAAAAATGGTAATGGTAAAACAATAATGGCGAAAATAATGACATTATTCATAGGAGTTTTCTTAATTTGCTCTTTATTTTACGGAACAAACTATATATATTATTTATCTACTTTAGGATGTGGAAATATATTTGCTACTATACAAAGTGTACCATTACTAATGCTTTCTACTCTTAAAATAAATATTTTAGAATACTTATTTATTTTGTTTGGAGCAAAAGTGATTTTTGTATTTCTTCTTTCCATGATTATGTTCTATCTTTCTATAAAATTTAATAATACAGTAGAGAATATTTTTGCCTTCTTTATCATAATTCTAGGTAATTTTATAATCTATCAAAGCATCGATCCAACATCTAGTATTAATCTTTTAAAATCCTTTAATCTAGTTAGTCTTCTTAATACAAATGAGATATTTAGAATATATGACAATCTAAGGTTTTATAATATATTAGCATCAAAAACTAGCACATTACTTATTTTGCAGATTATAACAATTATTCTATTTATAATATTATCTTTTATTAAATATTTAAAGAGTATGAATATGAGGGTAAAAGAAAATGTAATATGGGAAAAAATAAAAAAATTCAAAATACTAAAGAATATAAGATTTAATAGTATATTCTCTTTTGAAACTTATAAATTATTATTTGTTAATAAAGGTTTGCTCATCATCATTTTTTTCGCTATATTTATGGTATTTAATTTTAAAAATCAAAATTATAATATGTCTTATAATGAAATGTTTTATAAAAATTATATGGATATTCTAAGTGGAGATCTTACACCAGAAAAAGAAGTTTTGATACAAAACACTATAGAAGAATATACACGAGCAAACGAGGGGCTTTCGGCTATTAATGAAAGAATAGAAAAAGGAGAGATTAGTAATATCGAAGGCAGGATGTTATCACAACCTTATGAAGATATACTGGCTACAAGAGAAATTTTTAATAGAATAGAAGAAAAATATGATTACATAAAAGAAAATCCAAAAGCATCTTTCGTTTATGATACTGGTTATAATAAATTATTTAGAGTAAATACAAACACTAATGAAAATGATATTTATTTAATTATCATAACCATAATCGTTCTTACGAATTTGTTTATTATGGAATATCGAACAGGATTCATTCAAATTTTGAATGCTACAAAGAATGGTTATAGAAAAACAGCTAGAAATAAAATAACCACATCAATACTTGCTTGTACAGTTATTTATATAATAAGCATTATTCCAGAAATATTAGGAACATTTAAAATGTATGGTTTAGCAAACCTAAATGATTCTATTGTAAGTTTAGGAGCATTTCATAGTTTGCCAACAGGTATCTCAATTCTTTCCTATTTAATTATGTTTTATATAGTTAGATATGTTTCTTATATTTTACTTATTCTTATTGTTCTATATATTTCTCTAAAACTTAAAAATATGGTATTTGCTTTTATAACATCTATTTTTGTATTGTTAATACCTATTATTATAAGTGTTTTAAAAATAGCAGAGATTAAAATATTTCCACTTATGAATTTGTCTATAATTGGAAGTAATATTCTGGCTGGTTTCTTCGTTCCTACCATAGTAATTATAAGCATTTTCTTGTATAATAGTATTGTTAAGAGATTGGAGTGATAATCTATGAGTAAAATATTAATTGTTGAAGATGAAATGCCAATAGTTGATTTAATTTCTATGGGATTAAAAGCAAATGGATACAAAATAGATTATGCTCTTGATGGCGAGGTAGGAGCAGATCTAATAGAGAAAAATCATTATGATTTAATCTTACTTGATATAATGCTACCTAAATTTGATGGATATGAACTTTTAGAATATGCTAAGGGAGAGCAAATTCCAGTTATATTTATTACAGCTAAAGGAGAACTAAAAGATAGAGTAAAAGGACTTAATATGGGAGCAGATGACTATATTGTAAAACCTTTTGAAATGGAAGAACTTATCGCTCGTGTTAATTCCCTTCTAAGGAGATTTAAATGCACTATCAGTTTACCAAATATTAAAATCAATACAAAGACTCATGAAGTACAAAAAGAAGGCTTAAAAGTGTCTTTAACACCCAAAGAATATGATTTGCTTATCTATTTAATTGAAAATGCAGGTAATATTCTAACAAGAGAACAAATTTTAGCGAGTGTTTGGGACAAGGAAATGGAAGATACTAGAACAGTTGATTTGCATTTAGCAAGACTTCGTAAAAAATTAGGTCTTGAGAATGTTATAAAAACTTTACCAAAAGTCGGTTATCTTTTTGAGGTGTAATATGAAATTCTCATTTAAAGTTGTTATTGGAACAATGTTAATTGTTGTTGTTATGTTTTCACTATCAGGAATTATCTTAATTCATGAAAATTTTAAAAACTCTTATGAATTGCAGATGAAGATTAATTATGATGAACACAATTTAGAAAAATATAGTATTGAATCGAATATAAATGATAATTTACTTAGAGATGGAGATATAAATTTAGAAGAACTAAAAAACTATCTCTATACTTTAACTTCTTATTTAGGCAATTCAAGAAAACTATCCATAGTCTTAAATGATGATAGTATATGGAATAATGTTCCTTTTGAGTTAAATTATAGGGAATGTGAAACAACTTGTATTAAGTTTTATGATTCTAAAAAATATAGTATTTTAAAATCTACAATCTCCATCAATAAAGAACAAATTGAAATTATCAGTGTCTATGATATTTCTGGAGTTTTTGAAGTTAGAGATCAAAACTTATTAAAATTTTATATTATAGATGCTATTTTAATTGTACTATGTGGATGCTTAACAACAATATTTGCAAGACTTTTAACGAAACCAATAAAGAAATTAAATGAGACAACAAAATTAGTGAGTGATGGCAATTTAGATATTAAAATTGATGTAAAAGGAAACGATGAGATAGGAGAGTTATCTAAGTCTTTTGTTAAAATGATTGATTCTATTAAAAAAAGACAAAATGAGTTAGAATTATCAGTGAAGCAACGAGAAGATTTTATTTCCAATTTTACCCATGAATTAAAAACACCAATGACTTCAATTATGGGATATACAAAAGTATTAAAGAAAGATAAGTATAGTAAACAAGACAAAGAAAAAGCACTTGATTATATTTATAGTGAAACCAAAAGATTAGAAACCCTTTCTCATAAATTACTAGACTTAGCTTCTCTTAGTGAAGATAAAAGTATTCTTAGTAATATAAACACAACAGATTTTTTTAAAGAAATAAAAGAAATAGCTAGTTTAAGATTTCAAGATATTCATATCAATTTAGATGTAAAAGAAGAAACTATTTTAGGAGATAAAGAATTATTAACTACTTGCATTATGAATTTAATTGAAAATGGTTATAAAGCAAGCGATAAAGAAAAGAATATTGAAATTATTGGTAAGTCTTTTAAAGATAAATATAGAATTACAATTATTGATAATGGTATTGGTATAAAGAAAGATGAAATAGATAGAATTACAGAAGATTTTTATATGATTGATAGATCAAGAAGTAAAAAGACAGGAAGTTATGGTTTAGGACTAGGAATAGTATCAAAAATTCTAGCACTACATCATGCGAAATTAAATTTCGAAAGTGAATTATGTAAAGGAACGAAAGTAAGTTTTGATTTGGAGATGGCAGAGAATGAAGAAAAATAATTATTTATTAATAGTATGTACAATTTGTTTTTTCGTTGCCATCTTTGCTCCAATTGTCATTCTTTATGGGTTAGAAGATAGGAATGTGCATTATCTTAATAGTGTTTCTTTAAGTATGATGAACGAGAGTAATAAAAGTTATGATAATGCTATTATAAATATGGTATATGCAAGGTATAATAATAATAAATATAATGTAGATACAGCTGATGAAAACGATTACGCTGTTCCTGAAATAGAGATAGATGGGGAGCGTTATATTAATGAAAGTTTAGTAAAATTAAAAGAATTAGAGAGTATTGGATTTATAAAAAGTAATTTTTTTGATTATATTGCAACGAATAAACGAGTAATTACGAGAACAAATGAATTTCATGGTGAAAACCTAAATTACTCTAAAAAAAGATTATTTCTTTCTAATGATGATTTTAAAGTAGCTTTCATGTCTTTTGAGGTAGAACACATAACAAACAAGATAATTGCAATAAAAATACCAAAGGAATATATTGTAACAAAAAAAGAAATATTAGAAGACTATATTAATTACTTGAATCTAAATAGTGAAGATTGGATTTTTGAAAGTAGTTCTGTATCTTCTAAGACTAAAAAAATTGAAATTAAAATAGAAAATATTAATGATTTTGTTTCTATCTCCATTGTTCCGTATTCATAGAAAATAATATAGATACAATCTTGATACAATAATTTTATATAATACCACCAGAAGTAGGTGGTATTTATAGTTAAAACTAAGAAAAAACATTTAAAGAAACGATATAAAATAATATTATTTCTATTACTTATTTTGGCGATAATTCCACAACTATTTCCAGAATCTAAAACTCAAAGTGAAGTAAATGCTAAAACGAGTGAAAAGAGCAAAAATGAATTAAAGATTACAGAGACTTCAGCATTCCCAGATAATGTTTATGGAGTTCCTGTTTATACTGAATTAATTGATGAAGGTATTGCTAGACCGACGACAAAAAGATTAGTAAAATATATAGTTCTTCATGAAACTGATAACTTTATTAATGGTGTAGGTGCAAAAAATCACGCTACTTATTTGAAAAATAATAATGAAAGTTCAACATCTTGGCATTATACTATTGATGATCATGAAATATATCATCATATACCAGATAATGAGATTGCCCATCATGCTGGAGATAAAGAAGGAAACACTTATGGAATAGGAATAGAATTATGTGTTAATAAAGATGGGAATTTTAATAAGGCATTTGATAATGGAGCAAAATTGGTAGCTTATTTGCTTGAATTTTATGATTTAGATATAACTGCAATAAAAACACATCATGATTTTACAGGAAAAGATTGCCCTAATAATATTTTAAAGAATAAGAGATTAGATGAATTTAAAAATACAGTTAATTATTATTTAACCAATAAGAGGTGAAAATATGGATATAGATAAAATAAAAGAACAAGTAAAATTAAAAATAGCTTATACAAATTTTTTAGAAGAAAATAAAAAAAGTACCAATAGAACAAGAGTAATAATTATAGGAAGTGTTATATTAGTTCTAGTATTTATATTCTTAATATTTTGTAAATCTTAAAAGTAGAAAAAATAGCTTCTTTATAGAAAATACAGTTATTTTATGATATAATTTGTATTGTAAACAAAGCGACAAATAGTAATTGTGCGCCCAGACAAGGGTTAATAATCTAGCAAGTGGAAATCTTGCCTGTTTAAGGTCTAACCAACTAACAGTAGCGAGTCTTGTGCTTATAATAGTAATATTATGAGTAAAGCGTAGGCAGCGAGGAAATAGGGTTATAAGGCGATTCAGCCCCGCAATCTTGTTGCGTGGAATATAAATTGATATACTATTATGCGATAGGTTCAATATGGGAAAATATATTAGCAAGTCACATAATAAGATCATGTTACTATATCATTTAGTATGTATAGTAAAGTATCGAAGAGATGTGCTTACTGGAGCAGTTACAAATACATTAGTTAATGTTTGTATGGAAATAGAAGAAACAAGTGATATAGAATTTTTAGAGATAGGAACAGATGTAAATCATGTGCATTTTCTAATACAAACCGCTCCAAGTTATTCGGTTTCACAATATGTAAAATTAATTAAGGAAAGAACAGCAAATATCATATTTAAGATGAATCCAGAAGTAAAAACAAATTGATTGTAACTGTTAGTAAGCACGGATTAGTATCTTGTGATTCCTTATTAAAGCCCCGCAATCTTGTTACGGGGTAGTTTACATAGTTTTCGTAGTCTATCTTCTTGTTCATCTAAACTATGACCAAATCTACTTTGATCCTCCGTTGAAACTCTTACGGAACACATATACCGTATTATTTTAAAACACTAGATATAATAAATTTTAATTACAAAATAAATACCAATATCACTGTTGGTACACAATTAGAACAAGAAAAAGTTCATATTGATAAATTAAATGTAACTTTATCATTAGGACTTTAAAATAGCAAGTTTCAAATTAAAATAATTGTTGAATAGAAAAAGAAATTAGACTTTATTTTACTAATTTCTTTTTATCTAATTTGTTTAAAAGTAATTATTTTCTTGTTCTTTCTAATGACATTTTCTTTTGAAATAATCTTACAGGAACACCATTAATTTTTTCACCTTCTGGAATACTAATTTCTTTTCCAGTTTTATATTTAACAAAATCTTCTATATTTTCATCAACTAAGCCAATCAATTCAAAAGGAACACCAATTTGTTTTGCAATCAAATGTCTTGTGGCATCACTTAATTGGTAACCATTCATTTGTGTTCTTGGTTTGCCAAATACAATTAGTTCATCTATTTCGGCATCATCAAAATAACTTCCGTTTCTTAAACTTTGAATATCCTCTTCCTTGTTAGCAAATGACCATTGTAATGACAAAGTTCCCTCATCATCATCTTTTGTTGTATAAAATACAGTTGGATCTCCATATTGTTCACTCAATACTTCATGAAAACTACTTAAAGCTGCTAATTTCTCCCCCATAGAATTATTGTGTGGATAGAATGAACCAATTACAATTCTTAGAAATCCTTCCTTACAAAACTTATAGTAAAACGGTAATCCTTCTTCAAATAGGTAATCTAATTCATTATGTGAATCTCTATAATGAGAAAAATATTTTCCACTTATTACTTCCTGGTATATGCTTCCATAAAAGTCTATTTTGTTTCCCATTTTTTTCTTTAAATGTCTTGCTAGTTCAAAACAATCAGCAGCATTTGAATATATTTTAGTCATTCCGAAACCTCCCTTGTGTTATATATTATAACATATTTTTAAATAATTACGGAACTTAAACACTTTTAAAAACTAAAAATCTCACAAACCATCATAAAATGGTT
>CAOKUH010000008.1 GCA_948472605.1 uncultured Mycoplasmatota bacterium | reverse complement strand
ATTAAATAATTTATGTTGTTGTAAAGCTTCTAATATCAATCTATTAGATATAGAATTCGATAATGGAAAGTTCCCAATTTATGGTGCAACAGGAGAAATAAAAAAAATTAGTACTTTTCAATTTAGTGATAATTACATCGCTATTGTTAAGGATGGAGCAAGTGTAGGTAAAACTATTATTTGTGATGGTAATAGTTCTATTATAGCAACAATGAGCGCAATTATTCCTAATAAAATTCCAATATATTATTTTAATGAATTAATTGAAAATATTAATTTTTCTAAATATATTGTTGGTTCTGGTATACCACATATATATTTTAAGGACTACTCGACGGAAACAGTTAAAATTCATAATAGACCAAGGATGAAGTTAATAGATTCTATATTTTATGACTTATCAAGAAAAATAACTTATGAAGAAGATAAACTAAAAAAATTATTTCAATTAAAAAAAGGTTTAATGCAAAATATGTTTGTATAGCAATATAGAATAATCTTGTTTACTATTTAAATACGATTTAGTGTACTTTTCGCGTACGATTTGAATACGATTTAGTTTACTATTCGACTACTAAAAAAATACAATTTAGTTTATTGACTAAATACAGTCAAGTGTTAAAATATAGTAAACTTGAAACATTATGCAAAGAAATATACACTATTTTGTTTACTAATTAGTGTACTAAATAGTTTACTTTTTGATTTATTATTTAGTTTATTGTTTTGTTGATGTCAATAGAATATAATATAGTAAAATAGCAATATTTGTGGGAAGACTTAGGTCTTCTTTTTTGCTGTTTTAAAGGAGGTGATACTTATGGCTAGTCATCCTATAAAAATTATTGATTTTATTAAAATAGGATGATAATAACAAATTAATATCTATTATAAATAAAGGGTTAAATATAGTAACATCCTATATATTAACCTACGAAGTAGGATGAATTTCGTAAGTACGAAATAAGAATAGCACCATTAAATATCCTTATATAATAAGGACTTTTTAAGTTTATGGTGCTATCTTCTTATCCTGCTTTTTTAGAAATTAAAATATTTAATAGGAAATCATCCTATTAGGAAGGAGTGATATTTTTGAGAATATTTAAATTATATTTGCCATTTGAATTATTTGATAGAATAAAATTGATGGCTAAATTTTATAACTTATCTATTTCTAAAATGATGAAAGAATTATTAGAAATAGGTTATATTGAAATGTTAAAAAATCATAATTACAAAGATAATGATTAGGAGGTGGTTATTTGAATTATGATAATTATATAAAAATACCAATTGTATTATTATCGGATACTAATGTAAGCTCTAGTGCTAAATTATTATATGGTTTATTAGTATTATTAACTTATCAAGAAGGATATTGTTATGCTAATAATAGTTATTTAGCTGATAAGTTAAATGTAGGAACTAGGGCTATTACTAGATTATTAAAAGAACTGTCTGATAATAATTATATTAAAATGGAATTTAAACATAAATTCATAAGAAAAATATTTATAGTTAATGAAATAAATGCATCCATAAGTCTAGATTATAAAGACTAATTAAATGGATGTATTTTTCGTTTTCAAAAGATATATTTAACTATAATAATATAATAAATAGAATATAAAAATACTAATATTATAAATTAAATATAATAAATTAATTTAAATAATTAACTAGAAGGGAGTTTGATATATGTACGAAAAAATATCAATAATAAATAATTTAAACATAAATTTAAATAGGTGGTTTAATAATGGAGGATGCCTATTTGACTAACACTACATTTAAAGATCTTATTTTAAAATATCTAATTGAAGAGATAATAAAAGAAGAAAAAGGAGATTCATCTAATTGATGATTTGCATATCTAATAAGATGATGCTATCATGGATGAGTCTTAATACCCAATTAAGTAAGAAGAAAAGGAGGATAAATGTATAATACTTACTTAACTGGTGTAGATTTCAATGTAGGAATCTACATAAGATTATCTCAAGAAGATAAAGATAAAAAATATGAATCTGATAGTGAAAGTGTAATTAATCAAAAAGAATTATTAAGAGGTTATGTTAAAAATAATAATTTTAATTTAGTTAAAGAGTATGTCGATGATGGATATTCTGGCACTGATTTTGAAAGACCTGGATTTCAAAAAATGTTAGAAGATATAAATAATAAAAAAATTAACTGTGTCATAGTTAAGGATTTATCTAGATTAGGTAGAGATCATGTTATGACTGGCTATTATATTGAAACATTTTTTCCAGAAAATAATATAAGATTTATTTCTATATTAGAATCCTATGATAGTTTTAAAAATCAAGCTAGTAATGATTCATCAACATTTATAATTGCTTGTAACGATTATTATAGCAAGCAAAACTCTGTTAAGATTAGAAATGTACTAAATGAAAAAAGAAAAAATGGAAAATTTGTTGGGAGCTTACCTTGCTTTGGTTATATGAGAGATCCAGAAGATAAAGGTCATTTAATACCTAACCCAGAAACTGCATCTATTGTTAAAAATATTTTTAAATGGAGAGCAGATGGAATTGGACCTACAGAAATAGCAAATAGACTTAATAAAGAGAAAGTTCCAACTCCAAGTGGCTATAAAAAGACTAACTATTCATCAAGACTAATTGATAGAGATAATTGGAATATTTCTACAGTTAAAAAGATTCTTTGCAATAGAATTTATACTGGTGATTTAGTTCAACATACTCAAACAAAAGTTAATTATAAATCTAAAAAGAAAATAACTTTAGATGAAAAGTTATGGATAATAGTTGAAAACACACATGAAGCACTGATAGACAGGGATACTTTTAATTATGTTAATACTTTAAGAAAAAGAAATACTAGAAATTATGAAGTTAAGACAAACAGAGAAAAAAGATTATTGGAAGGAAAACTATTTTGTAAAGAATGTCAAAACAGATTAACTGTACTTTATAGGAAAAAATTAGATTATTGGTCAGTTAATTGTAATAGATATTCTAGAGATCCTATAAGAGGAAGATGCTATTCACATTTTTATCCGTATAATTATTTAGAAGAACAAATTTTAGAACAAATTAATAAATCAGTATCTAAATTAATTAAAGAACTAGATGTAAATGAATTAAATAATGAAGTTGTTAAAAATATTTATAAAGAAACAACTGATATAGATAAAGTTATCAAGGAATTACAAATTGAAAAAGATAAAATCACTAATAGATTAGCAACTTTGTATAATGATAGGTGTGATGAAATAATTTCGGTAGATACTTATAAAGTATTAGCTAGTGAATCAGAAAGTAAATTAAAACAGATAAATGAAATTATTGAAAATGAGCAAGTAAAAAAATATAAAATTAAAAATAAAAGTAGTATTTTACCAAATTATACAAAAAAGATAAAAAAGCTATTAGATTTAAACAAACCTAAAAAAGAATTGATGAATATTCTTATAGACAAGATAGTGATTGATAAAGATAGAAATATCACTATTAAATATAAATATGATGTAGTACAAGAAGTTACTTTTAAATATGAAAATAGAAATTTAGCAAGAAATCCTTATGGTAGAAAAGGCAAAGAATAATGTATAATATTTATAGGTGATTATTTAATGTCAAATATTACAAAACAACCACATTATGTTTATAGAAAATATTTAAAACCATGGACTCAACAAAAAAAGATTTACTGTTTAAGTAATAATAAAAAAATATTTTTAACAAACATTATGAATATAGGGAAAGAAAATTATTTTTATGAATTCAAACTATGTACTGATAAAGAAATTGAAATGGGGAAATATTTTGCAAAAAATTCTTGTGATAGTTTAATGCATATATATGAAAAACTCAACAGGGAACTAAAAGAAGCTTATAATATTTCAAATAGCACAACAAAAAATGAAATAATTGAGTTTGCAAGACAAAGCGAAGAAAAGTACTTTAATTGCATGGTAGAAGATAGATTAAAACAAACATTAAATCTATTATATAAAGAAGACTTTTCTTTTTTAGAAAATGAAATTAATTCTATGCAATTTTTTCATGCAATTACAGAACAATATTGTCGAACAAAAAAAATTAAAGAGAACACGAATAAAATGTGTTTAGAATTAAATGATCCTGATATAAGAGGAAATAATATATGGTTTTTAATTCGCCATAGTATTGCATTTAAAATAGGTTTATCACTATTTCAAGAAAAATATCAAGTCTGTTTGTTAAAAAATGAAAATTGTAATTTTATAACTTCAGATCAACCTGTAATAAATTTTCACAGTGATTTTGATGGTATACCAACTGAATTCGAATTATACTATCCTATTTCACCATCATTAGCACTAATGGTTTCAAAACAAGAAAAATATCTAGATAAAAATGTTATAACAATTGATGATGACGAAGCTATAAAATGGAATGATTTGATTGCTAAATTATCGTATAATCAAATATATTCTCATAAAAAAGAACTTTTAGAAAAATATATAATAAAATAAAATTACTTTTGTACAACAAAATAAAGAATTGTGGAACAAAAGTAAAAAGATAAAATATATTACTAATGATAAATAAACCCATCAGGTGGCGATGGTGCTGAAGTAATTTATTCTCTTCGTAATAGTGATAGATTGTCAAGTATTATTAGTGATAATTTTACTAAAGCAGGTCAAAATGTACGAAAATATTATCAAAGAAGGTTGCCTAGTAATCCAGACTTAGATTATTATTATATTTTGAGAAATACTCCTAATAATGAATCAATAATTGTAGAATATGGTTTTGCAGATAGTACTGGGGATGATGTCAATCAATTAAAAAATAATTGGGAAGGTTTAGCGGAAGCAGTTGTTAAATCTTTAGCTGAATACATAGGAGTTCCATATACACCTGTAACTCAAGAAAATACTTATGTTGTAAAAAGTGGTGATACATTATGGAGTATTGCTAAAAATAATGGATTATCTGTTGAAGAATTAAAAAGACTAAATAATTTAACTACAAATTCTTTATCAATAGGTCAAGTATTGAAATTGAAAGAAACAACTCCGAGTGATGAAGGAACTTATGTTGTAAAAAGTGGCGATTCTTTATACGCAATTGCTAATAAATTTGGATTAACTGTTGATGAATTGAAAAAAATAAATAATTTATCATCTAACGCACTTTCTGTTGGTCAAGTATTAAAAGTAACCAATCCATCTACTTCTGCAGGAGAGTACTATGTCGTTAAACCTGGAGATAGCTTATATAAAATTGCTGGAATGTTTGGAACGACTGTTGATGAAATAAAAAGACTAAATAATCTATCTAGCAATTTATTAAGCGTAAATCAAAAATTACTAATTCCAAGTAATAGTCCAAGTTATCAAACTTATATTGTAAAAAAAGGTGATACTTTATATAGCATAGCAAGAGATTATGGAACAACTGTAACAGCTATCCAAAATCTAAATAATTTATCTTCTAGCTCTCTATCTATAGGACAACAACTCTTAATTCCTTAAAACAGCCATATGGTTGTTTTTTAAAAGTTAAAAAACTAGTAATTTTAGTTAATTTCTTTCTAATATGATTAACTTTTGTATATTTTTGCTAAATTCTTTTACGTAACTAATCATTTTTTTTAATGTTTTATATAAATTGGCAGTTTGTATTATTTTTATTAGTTTGTTATTATCTCCAAAAGGAGAGAACATGAGAAGATTAATTAATATAAATACATTTAAAAAAATATTTAGTATTTCTAAATATCGTCGAAAGTTAGATAAAATTATATTAGATTTTTATGGACTAAGTTTAAAAAAAGTTACACAAAAAAAGACTTGTGAGAATGATGATGAAGTTACGATTCTAATAATAGTTATGATTAATACAGAGGTAATTCTGAAAATCATAGTAAAAGATGTATACAATGTACTTAATCAATCAAAAACTTTTTATATAAATTTTAGTTTTCGTGAAGTTTGTAAAAGTCATGAGCTAATAATACCTTGTTATTGGGAAATATATATACCTTATTGTTTTGAAAATTTAAAAGAAAATTCTAAAATTTGCTTAATTGCAGCTTTACTTTATTGTACTAAAACGGAAGAAATTGAATTAATTTTGAGGCAATTAAAAATGTTTAATAAAAAAGATATAGAAAATATTATAAAGATTATTCTCTAAAATTTGCATGTTTTTATAAAGACAAATATCTTTTAATGTGTTAAAATATTTTTAGTAACTAAAATATTGAGAAGGATGGTAGTATGGCAAGAGTTATTTCGATTGTAAATCAAAAAGGAGGAGTTGGTAAAACAACGACCAGTATAAATTTGGCTGCTGCTTTAGGAAATGAAGGAAAAAAGACATTACTGATAGACTTAGATTCTCAAGGTAATGCTTCTAGTGGGCTAGGTTTAAATACCAACGACTTTGAACTTGATATATATGATGTAATAACTGGTGCCTGTTCGATTCAACAAGCTATTATTAAAACAAGATTTAAAAATTTATCAATAATACCTTCAACAATTAACTTAGCAGGAGTTGAAGTTGAATTTGTAAAAAAAATGTTTGAAGATAAGGAATTTCGCCAAAATGAACAATTACGTTTGAGACTTGAAGAAATAAAAGACTATTATGATTATATTCTTATCGATTGTCAGCCTTCTTTAGGGGTTTCAACCATGAATGCTTTAGTTGCAAGTGATGCAGTTATTATTCCAGTTCAATGTGAATATTATGCATTAGAAGGAATAAACCAACTTTTAAATTCGATTATTTTAGTTCAATCAAAAATGAATCCTGACTTAAGAATTGAAGGAGTTTTACTTACAATGTTAGATGGAAGAACTAATATTGGTTTAGAAGTAATGGAAGAGGTAAGAAAATATTTTAAAAATAAAGTATTTAATACTATTATCCCAAGATTGGTACGTTTAGTTGAAGCGCCAAGTCATGGAAAACCTGTGAATGCATATGATCCAACAAGTAGGGCGACTCTTGCATATGCCAATTTAGCAAAGGAAGTGATTAATAGAGATGGATTCTAAAAGAAAAGCTTTAGGTAAAGGATTAGAACAATTATTTTCAAATGAAGTAATTGATTTTGATAATTTTGAGAAAGAGATAATAGATTCTGCTAAGTCAAATGATATAATTGAAATCAGATTGGATGAGATTAGAAGTAATCCTCATCAACCTCGTAAATCTTTTAACGAAGAAAGTATTAGAGAGCTTGCTTCTAGTATTAAAGAATATGGTGTAGTTCAACCAATAATTGTAAAAAAGTCAGTTAAAGGATATGAATTAGTAGCTGGAGAACGTCGTACAAAAGCCTCTCGTGTAGCAGGATTAGAAACTATTCCAGCTATTATAAAAGACTTTGATGATCAAGAAATGATGGAAATAGCTCTTGTAGAAAATATCCAAAGAGAAAATTTAAATCCAATAGATGAAGCAATAGCCTATGAAAATATTATTAATTTGAATAATATGACTCAAGAAGAATTTGCTCGTCGTTTTGGAAAAAGTAGAAGTCATGTAACAAATATGTTGGGATTGTTAAAACTTCCAAATGCTACCAAGACATTAGTAGAAAATAATAAAATTAGTATGGGACATGCTAGAAGTTTAAGTAAGTTAAGTGATGAGGTTTTAATAAATGATTTAGCAGATAGAATTATAAATGAAAGTTTAAGTGTAAGAGATTTAGAACATATAATATCTAATAGTGATATGCCTAAAAATAATAAAATGCATCGTAAGCTTGAAGATAAAAACATTCATTATTCGATATATGAAAAAGTAATGAGAGAAAAATTAGGAACAAAAGTCAAAATAAAAAATAATAAAATAGAGATTCCGTTTGATAGAGAAAAAGATTTAGCTAGGATATTAGAAATTTTGGGAATAGAAATCATGGGTGATTAGATAGATGGAAAGTGCTAAAGGAATACTTGCATTTTTAGCTAAAAAAGAAGTTTATGGTTTAGCTATCATAGTTTTACTTGCGATAGTGTTTTATCATATAGGAAAAGTTTTTATAAATAAAATAATTATTTTTGGAAAAGATTCCTATGAAATAAAAAAAAGAAGAACAATAGTAAACTTAATATCAAATATTTTTAGATATGTGATATGGATATTGTTTGGTCTTTTTGCTTTGAACTTATATGGTGTAGACACAAAAGCTTTAATAGCAAGTTTAGGAGTTGTTGGAGCAGTACTTGGTTTAGCATTACAAGATACAATTAAAGATTTTATAAGTGGAATTACGTTAATTATGGATAATTATTTTGTGGTAGGAGATATTATAACATTTAATGATTTTACAGGAGAAGTTCTTGATATGGGAATTAAAACTACAAAAATAAAAAAAGCAACGGGAGAAGTTTTAGTTATAGCTAATCGTAATATTGATCAAGTTATAAATATTAGTCAAAAAAGTGCTAATATAATAATAAATATTCCAACAGCTTACGAAGCTAAAGTAAAATCTGTAGAAAAAACTATTGATAAAATCTTATTAGAAATAAAAAATATTGATGGAGTAAAGAATGAGCCACAATATTTAGGAATATCTGCTTTAGATGAGAGTTCGGTTAATTATACAATTAGTTTTTTGTGTTCACAAGAAAAACAATGGCAGATAAAAAGGGAAGCCTTGAAAATAATAAAAATGATGTATGATAAGGATAAATTAAAAATACCATATAAACAAATTGAGGTGCATTATGAACAAAGAATATAAATTAGAAGATATAGTAGTTATGAAAAAACCTCATGCTTGTAAAACAAATGAGTGGAAAATAACAAGAATGGGTGTTGATATAAAACTTAAGTGTATGAATTGTGGTCGTGAAATAATGATGGATCGATTAGAATTTGAAAAAAAATTAAAAAAAGTATTAGGTGATACAAGTGAACGTAAATAAATTAAAAGAGAAAATGACATTACATCCTATTATGACTATTATGATTATGATATGTTTTGTGATAGTTTTAAGTGGGATATTATCTTTTTTAGGAATTCAAGCGACTTCTAGGAAAATTAGTACATCTTCTTTAGAGTACAATATATATATTTCAGAAATCAATTCTTTGTTTAGTTTAAGTGGTTTAAAATATATATTTACAAGTACAATTACAAATTTTATTTCTTTTGCTCCTTTAAGTAGTTTAATTATTATTTTAATTGGGATAGGGGTAATGGAAAAAAGTGGTTTTTTAAAAGTAGCTTTTACGCTTCTTACAAAAAATGCTAAAAAGGTCAATGTTACTTTTGTATTAGTGTTAATAAGTATTATACTTGGGATGATTGGAGATTTATCTTTTGTTATTTTATTACCCATTAGTGCAATTTTATTTGAAGTGGGAAAAAGAAATCCAGCTATTGGGATTGTAGCATCTTTTGCTGGTCTTACATGTGGTTATGGAATAAATGTGGTATTTACTAGTATTGATTCTTCTCTTCTATCATTAACTACTTTAGCTGCTCATATGTTAGATAGTGATTATACACTTAAAACCACTAGTTTTATATTTATTATGTTTGTAGTTGTAGGGCTTCTTGCGTTTTTAATAACAAGAATTACAGAGAGAAATATTGTTTATAAGTTGTCTAAGTATGAGGCTTTAGAATCGGAAGTATTAGATGAATTACCACTTGATAAAAAACAAAAAAAGGGTCTTGCTTTAGCATTTTTAGCATTCTTTTGTTATTTTTTGATTTTCTTATATAATATAATTCCTAATTTACCTTTTTCAGGAAAGTTTTTAGATAATAGTCAAACATTCTATATTGATAAATTATTTAGTTATAATTCATTTTTTAGTAGTGGATTCGTTTTTATTGTAACAACTGGAATGGTTATTATTGGCTTATTTTATGGAATAGGGGCAAAAACAATAAAAAATCATCGTGAATTATGTGATGATTTAGGCCATTCACTTGATGGTACAGGAAGAGTTATTGTATTAATATTTTTTGCTTCAATTTTATTAAATGTTGTAAAATATACTAATATAGGTAATGTGTTAGTAACTGGTTTAGCTAATGTATTAAGTAGTACAACATTCACAGCAATTCCACTTATAATTCTTTTGTTTGTTATAAGTGCTGTTAGTACAATTTTCTTACCTTCAACGATAACAAGATGGTCAATTTTGTCTGGAGTAACAATTCCAGTATTTATGAATGCAGGTATTTCTCCAGAGTTTACGCAAGTAATATTTAGATTTGGAGAATGTATTACAATTGGACTTACTCCTTTATTTGCTTATTATGTAATATATTTAGCTTTGTTGGAAAAATATAATCAAAATGAAAAACCCGTTAATATTTTGAAAGCTATTAAGTATCAATTACCTTATGTTGCAGCAACATTTGTTGTATTATTGACAATTCTAATTGTTTGGTATATATTAGGACTTCCAATTGGAGTAGGAACTTATCCTACATTATAGAGGTGATTTTATGTCTTTAAAAGCGGGAATTGTTGGATTGCCTAATGTTGGTAAATCAACTTTGTTTAATGCAATTACTAAAAAAAATATTTTAGCAGCGAATTATCCTTTTGCAACAATTGACCCAAATATTGGAGTTGTAATAGTACCAGATAATCGTTTAGAATATTTAAATGAATTATATATACCTAAAAGTTTAGTACCAACAAGTTTTGAATTTACAGATATTGCAGGTTTAGTTAAAGGTGCATCAAAAGGAGAAGGACTTGGGAATAAATTTTTATCGCACATAAGAGAAGTAGATGCTATTGTTGAAGTTGTAAGATGTTTTAAAGATGAGAATATTATTCATGTTGAAGGTGATGTTGATCCAATACGTGATATTGAAATTATAAATTTAGAACTTATTTTAGCTGATTTAGAAATAATTGAAAATCGAATAGAAAAAATAGCAAAAAAGGCTGAAACTACTAAAGATAAAGATGCTTTAAAAGAAGTTGAGGTCTTAAGAAAAGCAAAAGAAGCATTGTTAAACAATAAAGCGCTAAGATTAATAGATTTTGAAGATGATGAATTATTACTTTTAAAGAATTTTAATTTTATAACTTTAAAGCCAATAATTTATGTAGCAAATGTATTAGAAGATGATATTGTTTTAAATGGAAACTTATATACTCAAAAAGTTTTTCAGTATGCATCTCTTGAAAAAGCTAGTGTAATAGTTATGTGTGCGAAGATAGAATCAGAACTTGCTGAACTTGAGGAAAGTGAAAAAAAAGCCTTCTTACTAGATTTAGGTATTAATAATAGTGGGCTTGATAAATTAATATTTGCAACATATGATTTATTAGGTTTACAGACGTTTTTTACAGTAGGAAGTGATGAAGTAAGAGCTTGGACTTTTAAAAAAGGAATGAATGCTAAAAAGTGTGCTGGTTTAATACATAGTGATATCGAAAGAGGTTTTATTAAAGCAGAAATTATGAAATTTAATGATTTAGAAGAATTGAATGACGAAAAAAAGGTTCAAGAGGCTGGAAAGCTTTATTTAGAAGGAAAAGATTATATTATGCAAGATGGAGATATTGTTTATTTTAGGTTTAATGTTTAAAAATAGTATTTTTAATGCTATAATGGATATATATTAATTAAGAAGGAGGAATATAATGCCAAATAAGTTAATGAGCAAAACATTTTTATGGATGTTTGTAGGCCTTTTGGTTACTTTTGTAACTGGTTATGCAGTTTCTCATAATGAAACAATGATAATCAATATTTTTAAAGGACCTACTTATATTATTTTAGCTATAATTGAATTAATACTTGTTATTGCAATATCGGCAAAAGTACAAAGCATGAGTAAGAATGTTGCGAGAATTATTTTTATTTTGTATAGCTTTGTTACTGGTTTAACTTTCTCAGCAATATTTATAGTGTATAATTTAACATCTATTTTATATGTTTTCTTACTTACAGCAGTAATTTTCTTAGTCTTTGGACTGATTGGATATTTTACAAAATTAGATTTAACTAAATGGGGAACATATTTATTTATGGCTTTATTTGCAGTAATAATTTGTTATCTAATAAATATGTTTGTAGATAATGGAACATTTGATATGACAATTACTATAATAAGTATTTTAGTTTTTATCGGATTTACGGCTTATGATGTTCAAAAGATTAAACGTCTTGGGGAAGAAAATGATTATCAAGATGAAGATAACTTATGTATAGTAGGAGCTTTAAATTTATATTTAGATTATATTAATATATTCTTAGATTTATTAAAGCTGCTTGGTAATTCTAGAGATTAAAAAAGTATAGGAACTAAATCTTATACTTTTTTTATAAATTTTTATTTTATTTAATTAGATGGAAAAGATTTTAGGCATAAAAAATCTAGTTAAACTAATTTTATTTTTTCTTTATTTTAGTTTTTTTGTTACTGATAAGATTATCACGAATTTCTTTTAATATTGTTAGCTCAGTTTCTACTATTTCTTCTTTAGTTTCTTTTTTTTGTTCTTTTTTATGACCTAGTTTAGAAAGCTTATTTATGAATTTAACAAAAATAAATACACAAAAAGCAACAATTAGAAAATCAAGAACATTTTGAATAAAGCTTCCATATAAAATTTTAGCTTCTCCTATTTGTATTTGTAAATTGCTAAAATCTATTCCTCCTAAAATCATTCCAATAATTGGCATAAGTA
Organism: uncultured Mycoplasmatota bacterium; assembly: GCA_948472605.1. Taxonomy (GTDB): domain Bacteria; phylum Bacillota_I; class Bacilli_A; order RF39; family UBA660; genus MGBC108787. Next base: position 8,054 of record CAOKUH010000008.1, on the reverse strand, counting down.
TATCATTTACTAAAGAAGAAACAATAGTACTAAATGCTCCTCCAATAATGACACCAACTGCTAAATCTACTACATTTCCTCGTGAAATAAATGCTTTAAATTCTTTAATCATAAAAAAATACCTCCTGGTAGTATTATAACAATAAAGATTTTTCTTTACTAGAGGATATTAATTATTAAAATATCTTTAGTATAGTTCTTGACAGGTTCCTGAATCAGGTCTATAGAAACAATGGTTTTTGTATCTACCAGCTAATTTTTGATTATACCAAGTATTTTGACAAGAGGTATTTTTGGCTGGAGCATAGAACCATAAAGAATGTGTAGCAGGGTAATAGTATTCACCACGTAGTGCTCTTTTAGCAAGATCTTTTTCTAATGATGTTGGACTAGCTTGAAATAATGATGATTCTGTTCCAGCAAATTGATTTGGTTGATACACAGCATCTGTTATACTATTTATGTTTTTAAATGTTAAACAATTTGCAATACTTCTATTAACTACTACATTGCCTACCATAAGCATACCTTGATTTCCTTCTGCCAAAGCTTCTGCACGCATTATTCTAGCTAATAATTCTATTTCTTTAGTTGTATAGTTTATAAGCATTATAATCACCTATAATAATATATGAAAATATTTGATTTTTGGTTATGCATTGTGATATAATACTATCGTTGTTATAAATTTATAGGGGATTAGTTAAATGGTATAATAGGAGTCTCCAAAACTTTAGTTGGGAGTTCGATTCTCTCATCCCCTGCCAAATGCAAATACACTCCAAAAAGTGGAGTTAAAATATGTAAAAAGCCGTGGAAATAAAAGGAAAATCCACGGTTTTTGTTTTTACTAAAAAATGGTGTAAAAAATGGAGATTTTTAGTGAAAAATTTATAAAATCAGAAGAATTAGAAAAAAGGATAAGAACTACGTGTAGTTTTAATAATGCTAAGTGTGAGTTTAGGCAAGGTAGAATACTTTATATAAGTGGTACTAATATTAGCTTTATAGAGCCTCATAAAGTAGATGTAACGATTAAAGGAAAAAAGCTAATATTAATATACTTCGATAGGAAAAATTTATTTTTATATAATAGAACAATGCCTATCACGATAAAGCAATTTGATACTCTACTTAAAAGCATTAAGAAAGAGCTAGCATAGTTTATTAATCCTTTTGCTTTTATTGTAAGAATAGCTATTTTATGGTAAAATATAAGCATATAAAAGCAATTTTAATAGGAGTTAATGTGTATGAATGATATAGATAAGAAGAGCTTAGAGAATGCAAAAGAATTATTTTCAAGTGGTGCTATTAATGATGTTGAAATCGGTACTACAAAAGGATTACAACAAATTCATAAATATTTATTTGATGGTTTATATGATTTTGCAGGTATTATTAGAAAAGAGAATATTTCTAAAGGAAATTTTAGATTTGGAAACTCTTTATATTTAGAAGAAATGCTAAATAAAATTGAAACTATGAGTGAGAATACTTTAGAGGAAATAATTGATAAGTATGTTGAAATGAATATCGCTCATCCCTTTTTAGAGGGTAATGGCAGGAGTACTAGAATATGGTTAGATTTAATATTAAAGAAGAATTTAAATAGAATTGTGAATTGGGAAAATATAGATAAGAAATTGTATCTACAAGCTATGGAGAGAAGTCCTATTAATACATTAGAAATTAAAACTTTAATTGAAAATAATTTAACAGAGGATATGAGTTTGGAGAGCTTTTTTAAAGGAATAGAAACTTCATATTATTATGAAACTAATGAATAGCAAGTGTAATTAAAGGTGTGAATAACATCTTTTTTTTAATGCTTTAGATAAGAAATTTAAAAAATTTTTAAAAAATTTAGCAAAAATCACTCAAAACGGTTGAGAAATCCGTACTTATATAGTAGAGATTTTTTTACTCGAAAAATCTAATGTATTTGTTTATACATAGTAAGGAGTGGTTTATGTGTCAAAAAGAGTAGCAAAGATGAGTAAAATCGATATTAACCATAAGTTTTACGATCAAGAAGAAGCTTGTAAGTATGCTAAGAGATTAGTAAAAGCTATCGATTTTATATGTAAAAAGGGAAAATATAAGTGTAGTGGTGTTATTAGTGTTAGTAATATAATAGGAAAAGCAGTTGTTGATTATTATTACGAGAGAACGGGAAACGTGGGAAAACCTAAGATTATTCGTGAAGTTATAACAGATGATGAAAAAATTAAAGAATTAAATTATGGGAATTTAGGAGAAAGTGGAGAATTAGGAAATGTTTATGTTGGATGGCATTTACACGTTCTAATATTATCTTATCCTGGAGAAACTGTTAGATTAAAGATTAAAAAATACATTAATAAAAATTGGAAAAACATACCTAAGTTTTATCCAAGTACTATTACTCCAGAAGAATTAGATGAAATTATAAAAAAGAAGCAACAAGAAAATGAGAGAAAGAAAATGTTTGGAGTTGCAGATGAAAATCAAGAGAAACAAGAAAAAAATAAAGAAGAAAAGAAAGTTTATGGCAAAGATTGTGATACTGGATATGCAGAATATATGTTTCAGCAGTCCGAAAACTTATTCTTTATTGATGTTGATTACTCTATCCCATCTAAAAAGGAACAACAAGAGTTTAATAGGAAATGTAAAACAGGTATTGATTTTATAGAGTATGCTAACTTCTCTAATCGTTTAGATGGAAAAGATACTTATATGAGTTTTAAAAAACTTTTTGAAGAGCGTTTAAGGCTTAATACTTTATTTCACTATGGTTCTTTTTCTCGTGCTGAAAAATCGAAAGAAGAAAAGCGATATAATGAAATGCTTGATTATTATAAACCTTTTCATGAGAATTACACTAAAAAATTTGAGGAAGAAAAGAAAAAGCGTAGAGATGAAATAATCAAGAGAAATATAGAGAAACGGAATAATCGGCACTTAGAGTAATTAAGATTAGAAAAGCTTGTTATTCTAAAAGTAGATTATAGTTAGATTTTATAAGGGTTAATCATCTAAAATTTAATTTTAATAAACTACTATATAATTAACACTATTACTCTATAAAAAATAATAAATATCACATCACAAATTCATCTATAATTTTTAAAATTATAGATAAAAAATCAACTTCATCAAGAATTTTTATAGGAAAGGTTGGTTTTAAACGTATTAAAATAATAGAAAGAAGATGGTTAAATTTGAAAAATGAAAATAAATGTAATGAAATGAGGAATTATTTAATTGATAATGTACTTATGAAAGCTCACTACTCTGCTACTAGTAAAGGAGATAGAAAAGCAATTGCTATTATAGAGGGTACTATCAAAGATTTATATATGATACATACTCCTAAAGGTATTATTAATTTCTTTAATAATATAGTTAAATGTAATACCCCAAAATTAAAATGGGTATCTAAGTATTTAAAAAATAGAAAGATACTACGTTTAGAAGATGTAAAAAGAAATTTTGATAAAAGGTTTAATAGTAAATGGTTAAATAAGTAAAAAAAGTTAGAGATTTTTAACTTTTTTATTTTTAATAAGTTATAATATTCTCTTATTCAGTACATATTTAAGTATTTTAGAGAGTTTTTAGTAAATTAATGTAATTATGTTGATTAACTAGAAACTCTCTTTATTTCTGTATTTATGAGTGAATTTAGTTTATTCTGTAGGATAGGTTTTTCGTTATATATTTAATTAGATGATGATAAGGGAATAATTATGAGTAAATTATATGAAAGCATAGATAAATTAAAAAATTTTACAACATTAAAAGAAGATATAGTTAAAATAGATGATCCTTTAATTACACATATTACACTATGTTATGATTCTGATACATCTATGGTAGATTTATCATCTGCTGTAAAAGCATTTAATAAGTTTGATAATAAGGGCTATTTTATAGCAAATATAGAACCGTTTATAGAAGATGAAATATCTGCAGAGTTTTTTACAATACTGAATAAAGTAAAAGCAATAATAGTTTATTTTAGTGATGATAGTAAGATGGAATATGGTATTACTTGGAGTTCACCATTTAATAAGATAAGTGATGATATGTATATAATGTTATTTGAAACAAATAATGGAGAATACTATCTAGAGAATTCTAAATCTTAGAGTTCTTTTTTTCTGCTTTGACTTCTAGGTAGCGGGATTTAAGAAAAATTCTTATTTAAAATATTATTAGAGTTATTAAGTAACTCTAGCAAGTGATTATTCATAACTTATTTCGAGTATATACAACTTAAATTAAAAAGTAATATAATTAAGTTGAAATAAGTTAAATTCACTAAATTTCTTGTATTATGAGAGAATTTAATAAATTTTAAAGAAAGGTGGTTTAAAGTATGATAAGAACTTCAATAAATACAGTTAGTGATGAAGAATTTGATAAAATAGTATTTCCTTTTGATGAAGCTATAACAAAGTATATTGATAATCTTATAAATGATTATATTGCTTATTACTTAGCTATGGGGTATAAAATGAGTGCAATATGGAATTCATCATTAGAAACACATTGTAATTCTTCGATTGGAAATTTAACTGATATAAATAATTTCGATTATGATGCGATTAAAGAAATTTTAGAGAAAAAATATGGTTTAAAAATAATAAATGATGAACAACTAGAAATTGAAGAAATAAAAAAATAACTATCGAAACAAGAAATAGTTATTTTTTGTTGGTTTTTTTTAATTGTTTTAAATCTTCTTCGCTTAAGTTTCTTAAAGCAAATTCGATACACTCATTTAATAAGCGATTAACTGATATATTAGTTTGTTTTGATAATTCGCTGATTTTATTCATAGTATATTGCTTTAATCTTATGGTTTTTAATATACTTTGTTCTTCATTTAAATTAGGTAAAGTAAATTTTTCCATTGTTGCACCTCCTAATATTAGTATCACTTCTATAACTAAATTATAAAATTATGTATTACTTTTTGTAAGTTACACAAATTGTAGTACAAAAAGAAAAATTGTGATATAATTATAAGTAAAAAGGAGTGAGTTTATATATGATTAAATGTAAAGAATGTGGTCATCAAATGAGCGAGAGAGCTAAGTTATGTCCTAATTGTGGTGTTGAAAATGATATTGTATTTTGTCCTGAGTGTGATAAACAATTAAGTAGTAAAGCAACTATGTGTCCTAATTGTGGATATGAATTAAAAAAAGTAGGTACACAAGTTCAAAAAAATGGTAAAGATACATTATCATTAGTTGGTATGATTTTGGGGTTTTGTTCAATATTGGCTTGGTTAATTCCTTTATTAGGTTATCCATGTACTATTGTAGGTATTATTTTAAGTGCGTGTGGTATGAATTCTAATAAAAAAGGCTTTGCTATAACAGGATTAGTATTATCTATTATATTTTTAGTTGTTACGTTAATTAATTCTCTAATTGGTGCTGCAATTGGTGCTGGAATGGTTTCATAAAGGAAGTGAGTAAAAATGGCTTTAATAAAATGTAAAAATTGTAATAATGATATAAGTGATAAAGCAATAAAATGTCCTAATTGTGGTTCTCAAATTAAGAAAGTAACAGAGTTTAATAGTGTTGATGTGGCAGTAATTATTACTTTAGCATTGTATTGTATATATGCACTATTAAATGCTCTATCATTTATTGAAAAAGTGTTAGAAGTTGATTTTGTTTGGCAATTATATTTTTTAGCAATAATAATTTATTATATAGGAATTGTGGTATTTTTATGGTTAACGTTATTCTTTAGAAATAAGAAAAAGTTTTTTAATAATAAAATATTGAAGATTATAATGTTTGTATTAATAATTCTAAGTATTATATTTACAAATATAATGCATATTCGCTCTATGTGTTATGATTTTACTTGTTTTAGTGATTTAAATTCTATTATTTCCATTACTTTTAATTTAATAAATGTCATTGCCATACCAATACTTTTATTTGTAGTTTTTAAAGGAAAAGGAAGTGAGTAAAAATGGCTTTGATAAAATGTTCAAATTGTAATAAGAATATAAGTGATAAAGCAGTAAAATGTCCTCATTGTGGTACTCAATTTAAAAAATTAGAAAATCAAAATAAAATTACAATAGTTAAAATTTTTGTTATTATTGGCTTGATTTTATATACTTTGTATGCACTTATTAATGGATTTAATGTGATAATTTCAATTTTTCGGTATGGTAATGGATATAAGCCTGGTATAGATGACTTATTTATTTTATTCAACAATATTATAAAAATATTATTTTTTATAGCATGTTCTATTATTCCGTGGTTAGTGTTGTTTTTAAAAAATAAATGTCCTAAATTTCTTAAAATATATTCTCTTATTTTAGTGATGATAAATACCTTACTGAATATAAATTATTTATTAATTGGGAATATGTATATATATAGTAGTAGTGGTAGCTTGTATACTTATTCAATTATTTATAATTTAATAAATACAGCAATAGTACCATTTTTAATATATTTTGCTTTAGTAGGAAATAAAGAAAATGATTTAGTTGTCATAAAAAAAGATGTAGTAATAAATAGTGAACTAAAAGAAAAAGTAATTCAAGAAAATAATACAAGTAATATAAATAATATCTATGTATGGTTAGTTGCTTGTACTCCTATATTAGCATTGTTAATATTTTGGCTTTTCTCGTATATTTTTAGTTCATATTGGGTTGGTATTATATTTTCTATTATATTTGTTAATATCCAAATCTTATTTATAGTAAATGATTATAAATTTTTAAATAATAGTGGAGTTGATACTTCTCTATTAGGTAAGTTTAATGCTTTTAAAATTGTAGTTCCTAAGTATTTGTTAAAACGTGCTGAAATTTTAAAAGAAAATATTTCTTATTTTGTAGTATGGTTAGTTAGCTTTATATTCTTTGTAATAATTATAATATTTGGTTTTAATCCTTTATATTTATTTAATAATCATCAAAATAATAATTATATGCAACAAGAGGAATATTCAAATAGTGAGCAAATAGAAGATGAAAATGAGAGACCAGAAAATGCTATTGCAGGTTTAGAAAAATTAAATATATATGTTACGAGGGATGAATTAAGAAAGTTATTAAATTCTAATTCTTCCTATACTGAATTATATGTGTTGCAACGTTTAATTGATGAAAAATTCTTTGAAAAAATTTATTCCAAAGAAAAAAAGAATGCTCAAAAGTATGTTGATGATAATATGAACTCAATTGAAGAATATTATGGTACTGGGGAACAATTATTAGAAATCATAAGAAGCTATACTGGTCATAACTCAATTGAAGAATTTAAAAAAGATTTATTATTAGATTATTATCGTAATAAAGCAGTTGAAGATTATATAAAAGAGCAGATAACAGATAAAGAAATAGAGGAATATTATAAAGAGAGAGAGAAAGATTTTACTAGTATGGAGGTTTCACATATTTTTATTAAACCTAACACTACTAATGAAATGAGTAAAGAAGATCTTCAAAAAGAAGAAGAAAAAGCAAGAAATGAAATTAAGAAAATTATTGAGGAATTAGATGATGGAGCTGATTTTTCTGAACTTGCTAAAAAATATTCAGAAGATAACGAAACAAAAAATAAAGGGGGAAATTTAGGTTATCTTAAAAAGGGTGAAGTATCAGAGACACTATTTCATGAAGCCACTTTGTTAAACGTTGGGGAATATTCTAAAAGTCCTGTATTAACAGAGTATGGTTATCATATTATTTTAAAAACTAAGCAAGGAAAAAAATCTACTTTGGAAGAAGTAAAAGATGAAATTATCTCAATATTAGCAAAAGAAGAAATATCAATGGACGTAGATATTCCAACAAAAACTTTAAATAAAATAAGAAGTAGTAATGGATTAGTTATATATGATAGCGATTTAGAATTATTATATGAGCAATACCTTACGGGAGAATTACCACGAGGATATGAGGGGGATTTAGAATGACTATAAAAAGCTTTTAAATAAAGAATAAAAGAATACGATAGAACACAATAATAAAGTGTTCTTTTTTCTTTTTATGGCGGGACTTTGTTATAAAT
>CAOKUH010000007.1 GCA_948472605.1 uncultured Mycoplasmatota bacterium | reverse complement strand
TATGACATTTTTCTTTGTTATTTATTCAATGACATTTTTCTAAAAGAATTACACAAGTAGTCAAAGAAAATTTTATAATTGTAATAGTTTATATACAATATTAATTGCTTATAAAGATATACAAGATAATTTAAAAAAGCAATATAGAAAAAAATATAAAAAATATATTCTAAAAGAAGGAAAAAATAAATTTGGTAAGTTAGTGGAATATAAAATTATGGAAAGTTATTCTAAAAATAATAGTGTAGAAATGATGGAACGTATTCTGGAGCAGATATTATAAGATATCCATTTAAGATTATTCATCATGAATAAGGAATTAACAGCAGATTTTATGATTTAAGAGGTAGCTTTGCTACAAAAGCATTAAGAAATGGAAATGAAATAAAGGACATTTCTAAAGTATTAGGTCATAGTAGGATTGAAACAACAGAAAGTTATTAATACTACAAATGATTTAATTAAGATTAGTGAGTCTGTAGAAAAAGAAATTGATATAAATATGGTAGGTAAATTTTAGTAGTATCATTGTTAAGTGATATCAAAAATAGTATAATATGATTAGTTAATTACTTAATAAGAAAATGTTAAGGAGTTGCGTAAAGTGAATGATAAATTAATTGGTAATGAAAAAAATATTTTATTTTATAATGATGAAGATGGAAATACTAAAGTGGAAGTATTATTAGAAAACGAAGATGTTTGGCTAAATACTGAAGCACTATCAACTCTTTTTGATGTTGATAGGAGTGGAATTGTAAAACATATCAGTAACATTTACAAAGATGAAGAACTAGAAGAAAAGTCAACTTGTGCAAAAATTGCACAAGTTCAAAAAGAAGGAACTCGAAATGTAAAAAGAATTTATCCTTATTACAATCTTGATATGATTATTTCTATTGGATTTAGAGTTAATTCTAAAAAGGCAATTAAATTTAGAGCTTGGGCAAATAAAATAATTAAAGATTATATGGTTCAAGGATTTGCTTTAAATGATGAAAGATTTATGAAAGCAAGAAAGTCAGATCAAGAATATTTTAAAAGATTGCTTGAAAGAATTAAATTAATTCGAACAAGTGAAAGAATGTTTTATCAAAAAATTACTGATATATTTGCTGAATGTTCAATTGATTATGATAAAGATAGTGATATGGCAATAACATTTTATAAAACAATTCAAAATAAATTTCACTTTGCTATCACTGGTAAGACTGCTGCTGAAATTGTATATAATAGAGTTGATTCAAAAAAAGATAATATGGGACTTACTACGTGGGAAAATTCTCCTGATGGTAGGATTCTTAAATCAGATGTTATAATTGCTAAAAATTATTTAGATGAAAAAGAAATTAAGAACTTGAATAATTTAGTCAACTTATTTTTAGATATTGCCGAAAATAATGCTGAAAGAAATATCCCAATGTATATGAATGATTGGAAAAATGAAGTAGAAAACGCATTAAGAGTATTTCATTATGATGTTTAGGAGGGTAAAGGTAAAATATCACACAAACAGGCAAAAGAAAAGGCCGAAAGTGAGTATGAAAAATACAAAATTATTCAAGACAATAATTATGTATCTGATTTTGATAGATTATTAAATGAAACAAAACAAATAGAAAACAAGTAGTTTGCACATTTTATAATATATAAAAATATGCTATACTCTATAAATATTATAAGTATTAAAAATATAGGAAAATCAACTTCTTGTGATTCAGGCAAAAAGTACAAAAATTGCTGCAAAAAGTGAGATAAATAAAGGGCTTACAAGGATTTTGCAAAGTCAAAAAATGTTAACAAATTTATATTTGTTTGCAAATAATTAAAAATATAGCTTAATGCCATAAAAATAAAGGATGTAAACTGAATAAATATGTGAACATTCTTTTAAATTCCAAGAAAATGAAGTAAAATCTTATTGAAAAAAGAAGATATAACAGCAGAAAATATAGTAAAGGAACTTTTGACCATCCAGACATTGCCTTTGAATTCGCGAGTGGGCTATCTCCAGAATTTCAAATTATACTTAATAAAAGAATTATTAATTGATTAAAATAGAAAAGAGTGTAAAATCAGAAACTACAAATGAAATTATAAAATTTAAAAACTAATGTTTATATGGTTGATTGAAACTACCGATAACGGTATAATATGTAAAAGAGGTGAAAAGTTATGGAATTTATGACTACGAAAGATGCAGTAAAAAAGTGGAATATTAGTGAAAGAAGAATAAGACAATTATTACAAGATGATAGAATTGAGGGTGCTGTTAAGAATGGTAATAGTTGGAACATACCGATTGATGCTGTAAAGCCTGTGGATAAAAGAGTTATCAAACCAGATTTTACAGAATTTATTATTGACTTAGAGAATAATTATTTTAATGAAGTCGATCAATTAAAAAGAAAATTAGATAATAAAAGACCAATACCGAAAGAAACCTTAAGATCATTGGAAGAATCGATTAATCTTGAATGGACCTATAATAGTAATGGTATAGAAGGTAACACTTTGACTCTTAGAGAAACACAAATAGTATTAGAGGGAATTACAGTTGGAGGAAAATCAATAAAAGAGCATTTAGAGGCTATTAATCATGAGAAATCTATTTTATATTTAAATGATTTGGTAAAAGAAAATAATCAAATTACTGAATGGAATATCAAAGTTATTCATCAATTAGTTTAAAAAAATATTGATGAAGAAAATGCAGGGAAATATAGAAGAGAAAATGTTACTATAAAGGGTGCTACTCATATTCCATCTGATTACTTGAAAGTTCCAGAATTAATGGAAAAATTAGTTTTAAATTATGAAAATTGGAATAATTTCCATCCGATTATTCAGGCAGCTTTATTACATGGGGAATTAGTTAAAATTAACCCATTTGTAGATGGTAATGGTAGGACATCAAGGCTACTTATGAATTTAGATTTAATGAATCATGGTTATAATCCAGTGATAATAAAAAAAGAAGATAGATTAGAATATTATGAAGCCTTAGATAAGGCTCATACAACTGGTGATTACACATATTTTGTTAAATTAATAACAAAGTTAGACATAGAAATATTAAGTTGTAAATGAAAAAAATATTTTATAATGATGGAGAAGGTAATATTAAAGTAGAAGTATTATTAAAAAAAGAAGATATTTAGTTAAATGCTGAGGCTTTATCAACTCTGCTTAATATTGATAGAAGTGTGATTGTTAGGCATATCAATAATATCTATAAAGATCTAGAATTAAATGAAAATTGCACATGTGGGTAATGAAAGAAAACAAATAATACGAAACATTAAAGAGTGATAATTATGATAGAATTTAAAAAAATAAGTGAATTTCCTAAAGGAACATTATATAATCAACTAATAGATGCTTATTCATTTGATGAAAATTGCATGTTAAGATGGGGTGCTATGTGGAAAGAATATGATGACTTTTTTTATGAAAACCTAGAGACAATTGCTGACAAATATGGGTTTATAACAGTAGTTGATGATGTTGCAGTTGGTCATATAACATGGGATCCTAGAAATAGTCCAGAATATGTTTTAATCGGTCATAATTGTATTATTTCTAATTATAAAGGTAAAGGATATGGAAAAATTCAGATTCAAGAAGCGATTCGAAGAATAAAAACAAATGATGTAAAAAAAATAATTGTAACAACAAATGAAATAACTTTACCAGCTCAAAAAAATTATGAAAGTGTTGGTTTTCAAAGAATTAACAAAAGAAAAAATAATGATTTTCCATTTGCTGGAGATTATATTGATTATGAGATTAATCTAAAATAAATTAGTTATCAAGTTTTGTTTCTAATTAAAACAGCTTTAAAGTTAATAATATTTATGTTACTATTTCTTTATTACATAAATTTATTATATCTACTTAATTTCACATACTCGTAAAAAAACCTCGTTTCTTGAACAAAATAGAAACGGGGTTTTTATCGATTAATACTTATTTTTATAAATTTTTATTTTTCTTATCTAATTTTCTTGAATTACCATAAATCATAGATGTATCAATTTCAGGAATAACTAACTCATCACCTAATGAACCATAATCACGAACAACACCATTATATTCTTCTTGTATTAATAAGGCTTCATCTTTCATTTTTGTAATTTCTTCTCTTAAAGTTTTAGCTCTATCTTTACAATTTTGTAATTCATTATTTAAATATTCAAACCTTTTCTTGATTTCTTTAAAATCATAAACCTTTGTTAAAATTAAAATAGCCTCAATAGCAAGTCCTAAAAGAGCTCCACCAATAGTAAAAGGTATAATATATTTGGTACTCTTGCGATTAACATTTTTATTTTGGTAAGTTTCAATAACAACAATAGTAGATTCTTCAGTACTATCATTTTTTTCAAGCTCATTCTTAGGCTCAACAAATTTATATTTTTCTAAAATATTTCCTGTTAAGTCATTTTGGGAGATATGATAATCATCAGGCGCATTTTCTGGTACTTTATATTCATAAGCTGTAACGTTGCTAATATAGCCGCTACCTGTAGGATTTGCTCTCCAAGGACTATATTCCATTATAGTTGCAACATATGTAGTTTCTTCATCATCATAAACCTCATTTGGCTCTCCAATAATTTCTCCTGTATTTAAATCAATAGTTCTAGTAATAGTTTGATATTCTGTAATTCTATTTGAAACATTTTTACCAATTATATTACCAGTTAATAAAGTAGTTAAAGGAAAAATAAACAATGAACACATTTTAGCAGTTAATAAAGCTTTTCTTTTGGAATATTCCTTTATTTCCTTATTTCCAAAAGTATACGTAGAAAATAAAGTGTCTTTTTTATGAGAAAATTCTTTGATTTTTGAAGAAACATTAGAAATTACCTCTCTTTTTCTTTCTTGATATTCTGAATTAGTTTCTCCAATAGTTTTTCTTGAAATAATACGAATAATTTCAGGATTTAAATAATCATATCCTAAACCTTCTGTTTTTAAATTTTTTAAATTATCTTCAATTAAATCAATATCGTTTAAATATTTAAGATCATAAGATAAAATTCTCCCAATGTTTTCAATATTTGTTGGAATATTTAATGATTTTATGTACATTAATAAGTCGCTTCTTAAAAATATTTCTTCATATATAATTACTTTATAAATTACTTCATAAGAGTTGTTAAATAAATCATTTTTTTCCTTAATATTATGAGTATTTAAATTATTCATAATATCAAGTAAGCTTTTAGCATCTAGAATTATTTCTCCAATATTGTTATTATTTATACTATTTATTTTAATATTAATCTTTGTATACAATAAGTACAATTCATAAAATGGTATATATTCCTCTTCTAAATCAACAAGTAAATCATCAAGTTCTTTTAAATATGAAGTAAAAACTATATTTTCCCAATTTTCTTTCATTTCTAAAGACAAAAAATCATCCTTTGAAACTTTATCATCTTTTTCTACATTATTTTGGATGTCTAAAAATCTTTTTTTATATTCAGAAACATCAAAAATATTTTCGATTTTATCGAATATTCCTTCTAAATTTTTAATTCTATAGTCGTAACCTTTTTGACCTGTGGTTAAATTTATTTTTTGAATTAATTTCCAATCAGTCATACTAAATCTCCAATCTTTCTAGGGGTATAGACTATCATTTTCATAAACATTTGTCAAGGTTAAAACTTGACATTCAATACCTAGTATTTTAAAATAACGCTATATTAAAGCGAGGGAATCTTTTATGAAAAATAATATAAAAACAAATTTGCTAAAAACAATACCTTATGCCTTAACTACAGCTTTACTATTTTCAGGGTGTGGTGAAAAATCAGAATGTGAGTTACCAACAAGACATGTTCATAAGTATATTAAACAAGTAGAAGATGATATCACAATCGAAAAATATATATTAGATGAGCAACTAAATATATATGGATATATTTGGCAAAATGAATATATAGAAGTTAATAAAGTTGATGAAATGGTTTATAAATTATTGAGAAAAAATGGCTTATTTGAAGGAAGTAATAATTGGGAATATTTATTTAATCTAATGGCTAATCAAGAAGATTATTTAGAATTCTATTATGAATATACCACTATAGAAAAGTACACTACAACTGATGAAAACGGAGAAGAGGTAGAACATCAAAATGAGGTAGTACATAAGGGTTGGACAAAAAAACCTAATTATGCCCATAATACAGGAAAAATAAGATTATATCATCATCAATTTTATGGCTTTAAATTAATTTATGAAAATGATAAATTTAAGTTAGAATCAAGTCCTTTAGTAGATGATATTAGGGATGTAATTGCTGAATACCCATATTTTGATGAATTTTGTGTAACAAAAATATATAAAGAGTTTAAATTTGCTCCAGCTAAATTAAAATATTTAACTCCAAATGACTTTGATGTCTTTGAATCTCCTGATTTAGAAAATCCCAATTTAGAAGAATCTTTTACAAGAATAAAAAAATAAACAAAACTTTTAGTTGTATACTAAAATTGCTATTTATTTAAATAATATCTCTAATTTACTTCTATGTTTATAAATGCTACAATAATACTGGTGAATAAAAAATGGAAAAAAAAGAATTAATAGCTTTATTAAACAATTTATTGGAAAAAGTAAATGATTTAGGGAGGTCACTTTGACTTAGAATCAAAACAAAGTAGAATAAAAGAATTAGAAATTATTACGAAAAAAGAAGACTTTTGGACTAACATCGATAATGCTAATAAGATTAATCAAGAATATGTTACATTAAAAAAAGAAGTAGATAATTACTTTAATATTAAAAGTAATCTTGTTGATAACTTGGAACTTATTAACATTTTAGATATGAAAGATATAAAAAACATTCAAGAAGATATAAATGTTTTAGAAACTCAAATTAACGACTTAGAAATAAGTTGTCTTTTAAGCAATGAAAATGATAAATTAAATTGCTACTTAGAAATTCATCCTGGAGCAGGAGGAACAGAATCATGTGATTGGGCTAGCATGTTATCAAGAATGTATATTCGTTTTTGTGAAAAAGAAGGATATAAATATGACATAATCGAAAGTCAAAAAGGCGAAGAGGCAGGGTTAAAAAGTTTTACGATGTATATAAAAGGTATATATGCATATGGATATTTAAAAAACGAAAGCGGGGTTCATCGTCTAGTAAGAATATCACCATTTGATTCAAATGCTAGAAGACACACATCTTTCGCTTCAGTGTTAATAACTCCTGAATACAATCAAGATATCAACATTGAAATAAAAGAAAGTGATTTGAAAATTGATGTCTATCATAGTAGTGGTGCTGGAGGACAATCAGTAAACACCTCAAATTCTGCAGTTCGTATAACTCATTTGCCAACCAAAATTGTAGTTACTTGTCAAAATGAACGTAGTCAAATGCAAAACAAAGAACAAGCTATGAAAATATTAAAAAATAAATTATACGAAATAGAATTACAATCTCTTGAAAACAAAATGAATGATTTAAAAGGCAGTATTGAAAGTATCAATTTTGGGAGTCAAATAAGAAGTTATGTTTTAGAACCATATAAAATGATAAAAGACAATCGTAGTAATTTTGAAACAAGTAACGTTTTAAAAGTTTTAGATGGTGAATTACGCCCTATAATTGAATCAGTTTTGAAAAAAAGGTGAAAAAATGTCTAAAATTAATCATTATGTTTCTTTAATAATTGGTTTACTATTAGCTGCAATTTCCTTTAACTTATTTTTAGCTCCTAATAATTTAGTTGCTGGTGGCGTAAGTGGATTTTCTTTGATATTAGGAAAAATATTTTCGATAAATGAAAGCTTATTTATTATGCTATCCAATATTGTATTGTTATTTTTTAGCTTAATTTTCTTAGGAAAAAAGAAAACAAAAAATACAATATTAGGTTCTATATTATTTCCAATATTTATAAATATAACTAACTACATAATATCTTTAATAAATATAAATGAAATAGAATTAATAGTTAAGTCTTTTTTTGGAGGAATATTAAGTGGCATAGGTTATGGACTAATATTTAAAAGTGGCTACACATCAGGAGGAACAGATATAATAAATCAAATAATTGAGAAATATTTTCATATCCCAATTTCTACTTCCATCATAATTATTGATGGTTTAATAACTCTTATCGGGGGTTTAACCTTTGGTATAGAAACAATGGCGTATTCCCTTATTTCCTTAATTTTGCTAAGTGTTTTTAGCAATAAAACTATTATAGGTGAAGGGAAGAGTAAAACCTTATATATAATATCTTCAAAATACAATGAAATTAAATATTATTTACATGAAGAACTTAGAGTAGATAGTACAGATTTTGAAATATCAGGAGGATATTCTGAAAAAAATAAAAAAATGATAATGACAATTATAAATACAAAAGACTATTATAAAATTAAAGAAGCTCTCAAAATTATTGACAATAATGCTTTTATTGCAACAACTAATGCTTATCAATTAGTAAATGAAAATTTAACAATTAGAAATAATTACTAAAAAATATTATTTATTGTATAATAAAGCAAAATTTAGGTGATTTTTTATGAAGGATACAATTACATTTTTAAATAAAATTATAAAACCAAATTCAATTTTAGTTTTAGGAATTTCAGGAGGTCCAGACTCTATGAGTCTTTTAGATATACTTCTAAAACTAAAAGATAAATATAACCTGAAAATCATTTGTGCTCATGTTAATCATAATATTAGAATTGAAAGTAATGAAGAAGAGGAATTTATAAAAAAAATATGTCAAAAAAATAATTGTATTTTTGAAAGCATTAAATTAAATATTACCAATTTAAAAAATTTTGAAAATAAAGCCCGAAAAGAAAGATACACTTTTTTTAAAAATATAGTTTCAAAATATCAAGCTCTTTATCTATTAACAGCACATCATGGAGACGATTTAATAGAAACAATTTTAATGCATATAACAAGAGGAAGTAACTTTACTGGCTATGCTGGCTTTAAAAAAATATCTGAATATCAAAACTACAAATTAATAAGACCATTAATATATACAACTAAGGATGATATTTTAAAATATTGTCAAATTAATAATGTTGAATACCTAATAGATCAATCAAATTTTAATGAATTATATACTAGAAATCGCTATCGAAAACAAATGCTTCCATTTTTAAAAAAAGAAAATAAAAATGTTCACAAAAAGTTTTTAAAATTTAGTGAAGAACTAGAATTAATTGAAAATTATTTGGAAAAAAATACCCAAAGTGCCTTGACGAAAACATACGATTTTGGTAAAGTAAATTTGCACGAATTGAATGAATTAGATTTTCTTATAAAAAAGCGTGTGATTGAGTATATATTAAAAGAGGAGTACCAAGATAATATAAATATTTTGAATGTCAAACATATAAATTTAATTATGGATATTTGTGCCTCTAATAAACCAAATATTTGTATTAATCTCCCTCTAAAAAAAGTTTTAGTTAAAGAATATAATTATTTATTTTTTAAAAATGCAAATACTAATAATAGTAACGAATATATATTAGAAGATTGTGTAATATTAAGTGATAAAGAAAAAATAATTAAAATATCAACAACTGATATTGAGAAAAGTAATTTTATATTAAGATTAAACAGCCAAGAGATTGCTTTTCCACTTAAAGTTCGACCAAGAAAAAATAGTGATTATATTAAAGTTAAAAATTTAAATGGTACAAAAAAAGTAAAAGATATCTTTATCGATGAAAAAGTTCCTAAAACCAAGAGAGATAATTATCCTATCGTCGTTGATTCTAAAAATCGTATTTTATGGCTTCCAGGATTAAAAAAATCGGAATTTGATAAAAATAAAGATGAATTTTATGATATAATTTATAAATATGAAAATAGTGAGGAGAAATAATTATGAATAAGAATAATACCATAAAAAACTTATTTCCTTATTTAGTTTTAATAGTTGTAATATTTTTTGTATTAACAGTTCTAAATTTTGGTGGGTCAATAAATCATACCTTTACAACTGGAGAACTATTAAGTGAACTAGAAAAAAGTAATGTTACAGAAATAGAAATTACTCCAAATAGTAATGATTCTGTATATTACATAAAAGGTAAATTAGCTAATTATAAAGAAAAAGAAACTTTTTCTGCTAAAGTTATTTCAGAAGATTTAACCGAAATTACTAATTATGCTAAAGAACATGATTTAAAGGTATATGAAACCAATAAAGATCCTGGATCAATTTCTATTATTTATATAATAATTAATTTTTTACCTATAATTTTAGTAATTGCAGGATCATATATTCTATTTACTAAAATGGCTGGAAGTAATAGAAATTCCATGGATTTTGGTAGAAGCCGTGCTAAATTATCTGAAGATGGTGGTTCAACTAAATTTAGTGATGTTGCTGGTTTAAAAGAAGAAAAAGAAGAAGTATCAGAACTTATTGACTTTTTAAAGAATCCTAAAAAATTCCAAAAATTAGGTGCTAGAATTCCTAAGGGAGTTTTGCTTGTAGGTCCTCCAGGTACTGGTAAAACCTTACTTGCTAAAGCTGTTGCTGGAGAAGCTAACGTTCCATTTTATTATATAAGTGGTTCAGATTTCGTTGAATTATTTGTAGGAGTCGGAGCAAGTCGTGTAAGAGATATGTTTAAAGAAGCTAAGAAAAATGCTCCATGCTTAATTTTTATAGATGAAATTGATGCTGTTGGACGCCAACGTGGTGCTGGACTTGGTGGAGGACATGATGAACGTGAACAAACATTAAACCAATTATTAACTGAAATGGATGGATTTGGTGCAAATGAAGGTATAATTATCATTGCAGCAACTAATAGACCAGATGTTTTAGATCCAGCATTATTAAGACCAGGAAGATTTGATAGACAAGTTACAGTTAACTTGCCAGATACAAAAGAACGTGAAGAAATATTAAAAGTTCATGCTAAAAATAAAATACTTGCAACCAATGTTAAATTAGAAAATATAAGTGCTAGAACTCCAGGTTTTAGTGGAGCAGACTTAGAAAACTTACTCAATGAAGCAGCTTTACTTGCAGTACGTAAAGATGAAAACGCTATAACAATTGAAGATATAGATGAAGCTACTGATCGTGTTTTAATGGGACCAGCAAAAACTAGTCGTAAAATAACTGATAAAGAAAAAAAACTTGTAAGTATTCATGAATCAGGACACGCTGTAATTGGTATAAAATTAGAAGATGCTAATGAAGTTCATAAAATAACTATTATTCCACGTGGAATGGCTGGTGGCTATACAATGATGCTTCCAAAAGAAGAAAAAATAGCTATCATGACTGAAAAAGAATTACTAGCAACTATTACTGGACTACTTGGTGGTCGTGCTGCGGAGGAATTATTCCTAGGAGAAGTAACAACTGGAGCCAGTGATGACTTTAAAAAAGCAACAAATATTGCTCGTAGTATGGTTTCAGAATATGGAATGAGTGAACTTGGACCAATGCAATATGAACAAAAAAGTGAAGGAGTATTCTTAGGAAGAGATTATAACAAAACTAAAAATTACTCAGATCAAGTAGCTTTAGAAATAGATAGAGAAGTTCGTAAAATCATAGAAAATTGTTATAATGATGCTAAAAAAATATTAAGTGAAAACAAAGACTTAGTTGATACATTAAGTAATGCATTAATAGAAAGAGAAACATTAACTAAAGAAGAAATTGAGTCATTAGTAACGACTGGAAAAATTGTTGATAACCTAGAACCTTTAAAAGAAGATGAACCATCTTTACTAAAATTAAGAGAGGTTGCTAAAGCCAACAAAATAAAAGGTTATACTAAAATGACAAAAGAAGAACTTGAGAGTGCCTTAAAAGAATTAGACGATTTAAAATAGTCTAATTTTTTTGCTTTAAAATATGATTTATAAAAGGAGAATTAAACATTTACAAGCAATATTTTTTTTGTTATAATGAATGTCGAGTAGAGATTACTCCTTGCTTTAATTAAATTTAAAGCCAAATAGACCATAAGGAGGTGTAGATATGAGAAAATATGAAATTATGTTTATTGTTAAATCTACAAATGAAAGTGATGAAATAAAATCATCTTCAGAAGCTATGAAAAAAAATATTACTGATAATAAAGGTAAAGTTGTAGATTTTAATGAACTTGGAGAAAAAAAATTAGCTTATCCAATCAAAAAAGAAATCAGTGGCTATTATTATGTCATGGTTGTTGAAGCTGACAATAATGCAATCAGCGAATTTGATCGTAAAGCTTTAATAAACGAAAATATTTTAAGACATCTAATCATTAGATTAGACGAGGAGTAGAAAATGAATAAAGTAATATTAATTGGTAGATTAACTAGAGACCCAGAAATGCGTACTACAATGAGTGGAACAAACGTTACAAGATTTACTCTTGCTGTAAATCGTCCATTCCAAGATCAAAATGGAGAACGAGGAACAGATTTTATTAATTGTATTGCATGGCGTAGACAAGCAGAAAATATAGCTAAATATTGTACTAAAGGTACTCAAGTAGCTGTAGAAGGAAGAATCCAAACTGGCTCTTATGATGCTCAAGATGGTACAAAAAAGTATACAACTGATATCATTTGTGATAATTGTACTTTCTTAGGTTCAAAAGGAGATAATTCTGGAAGTGGTGCATTTAATAATAATTATAGTAGTAATAATAATTATAATAATGATAATGCATTTATGGAGGAAAATAATAATGCCATGCCTACATCAGATGTTTCAAAAGATCCATTCGAAGATTTTGGAGAAGAAATAGCATTAAGTGATGATGACCTACCATTTTAGGAAAGGAGAAAAATTATGGCAGAATTTCGTAGAAAAAAGAAAAAAATATGTCAAATGTGTGCCGGAAAAAGCGTTGATTATAAAGATGTAATGATAATAAATAAATATATAAATGAAAAAGGCAAAATAATGCCAAGACGTATGACTGGAGCATGTGCAAAACATCAAAGACATATTGCAGAACAAATTAAATACGCAAGATTAATGGCATTAATACCATTTGTAAAATAGCATTCTTTAACAATGCTTTTTTTATGATTTATTAATATAATAACTAAATAAAAAACTATGATACATTTAACTTCATCATAGTTTATTTTTTATATTTTTTTTATTAAAAAACTTTGCT
Source organism: uncultured Mycoplasmatota bacterium (assembly GCA_948472605.1). Classification (GTDB taxonomy): domain Bacteria; phylum Bacillota_I; class Bacilli_A; order RF39; family UBA660; genus MGBC108787. The sequence continues at coordinate 8,142 of CAOKUH010000007.1, read as the reverse complement.
AATTTCCCGTGTCTAAGCAAATATTTATATACATTATGTTTAATTACTAAATCAAATTCTCCAATAAATTCATAAACTTTAGGCTTAAAACCTAGTTTAAATTCATTCAAACCACGATATGGATTATCCTTAGTAAAATCACCTGTCATACCATTTAAATCAGCAAAATCATAATAATTCTTATAATAATCTAATATTTTATAATGTAAAAAATAATTTGGACTAAATTTTTTATATTTTTTATCATAGCCACTAATAATTACATTAACCCGATTTTTAAATTTAACAACTAAAGCTCCAGCAATATATAACTTATTTCCTTTTTTAGAATTATTTAGCGCTTCTAAAACATCATTTTTATAAGCAAGTAATTTCTTATCTGAATTCATCTTAATTTTTAAGTTTTTTTCGCTACAATTACTAATAAGATTATCAGCCAAATCTAAATTTATTTTTTCTTCATTATCATAATTCTTCTTAGCATTAACTAAAAATTCATTTGTATTAACACTAACTAAAAACAAATCAATAGTTCGAGAATTATTAAAAGCTTTATAATAGTATTTATAATATAAAGCATCTTTATTTTTTTTCTTTTTTATAAAACTATACAACATATCTAAACCACTTTGATCAGCTAATTCAAATTTAAGACCCTTGAAAGTCCCTCTTTTAATCTTATTTCTTGTATTCTTATTTAAATTATTAATAGAGAAATTTTTTAAATTAACTATTCCATTAAACCTTGGAACCATAGATTCAAAATATAGATTGTCTTTTAATTTTACATAACCTAAATTTAAAAGATTATTCCTTATTTCTATATTTTGGTTATAAGACTTTTCCCCGTTTTTACTATTAACCTCCGCAATCGCAATTTCAGGATTTATTTTAATAAAAACCAATCTATTCTCATAATACTCTATAACTTTATTAGTAAACTCTTGTAGTAAATCTTTATCAAAATAATCAATTATAAACCCTTTAGGAGCATACCCATATTTAAAAAATTTAGTTAATTTTTTTATAAGTATTAAAGATACAGCATGCACATTATCGTATTCATCAAATAGACCAATAATTTCATAATTATATCCATTCTCTTTCATAAGTGTTGCATATTCGATTGTTTGATAATAATTCCCAATTGGACTATTTAAAACAAAGTTCTCAAATTCATAAATACTAATATTTTTTATATGCATGTTTAATACCTCCCTGATAGCTTTTTATTATAATCAAAAAGGAAAAACTATGCAAGTTAATAAAATAATATTTAACAGAAATTTGCAAATAAATGATAATTTATGTATAATGTATTCAGGTGATTAGTATGGAAATCAAAACTGTTGATTTAAAAAATATAGCTGTTCGTCAAAGCCAATATCCAGATAATAATAAACCCGAATTTTTATTAGTTGGAAGAAGTAATGTTGGCAAAAGCAGTTTTATAAATACACTAATAAGCCGCAAAAATTATGCAAGAACTAGTTCTAAACCAGGAAAAACTCAAACATTAAATTTTTATTTAGTAAATGAACTATTTTATCTTATAGATGTACCAGGATATGGGTATGCTAAAGTTGATAAGGGAACTTCTAAAAAAATGGGCATGATGATAGAAGAATATATAAAGAATCGTAAGCAGTTAAAACATGTTTTCTTATTAATTGATTATCGTCACAAACCTAGCGAAGATGATATACTTATGTATAATTTTTTAAGATACTATAATTTAAATATAACGATAATAGCAACGAAATATGATAAAGTCACTAAAAACAATCGCCAAAAACAAGATAAATTAATCTGCGAAACATTAAAACAAAATGAAAACGATAGTTTTATCCCCTTTTCCACAATTACTAAAAAAGGTCGTGAAGAAGTTTTTGAGATAATTAATAGTTATTTATAAAATAAAAATGATTATACAAAAATTTGCGTTTTTTAAATAATTATGATAATATACTTAAACGAATGGATGTGTTATATATGTTAGAAAATATATTACTAGTTATATCAATCTTATTAATTGCAATTGTTTTATTACAAAGTAATAAAGCTAGTGATTCAGGACAAATTATTACAGGAGGAAATGAAAGTTTATTCCAAAATGCTAAAGAACGAGGAATTGAATTATTAGTAAGCAGAATAACTTTATTTTTAGGAATTATATTTTTTATAATATCATTTATATTATTTATTAAATAATAACTTAAAGAAACATGTTTTGTTTTCTTTTTATTTTCCTCTAAAATTTTTAAAATACTAAAAATATTTATGAAATACTTGGCAAAAAAAGCCGCTAAAAAAATACTCTTAATAATTATAAATGTTATTGAAATAAAAAGAACTATAAAACATATATAAGTAAATTAACCATTTACTTGTTTTTTTTTGACAAAAACTAGGGTATAATAAATATATGGTGAAGAATATGAATAATAAAAAAGGATTTACATTAATAGAACTTATTACAACTATTGGACTAATGATTTTAGTAGGCTTAGTAATAGTAACGAATATGTCAGGAATTTTAAGTAAACAAAATGATGAAGAATATGAAAATTTTAAAAAGAAAATACAAGATAGTGCTTGTATATATGTAGAAACAAGATGGTCTACAACTAAACGAAATACATGTAAAACAGGAAACAATTGTACAATTACACTAAATGAATTAATAACAGCTGGATTAATAGAAGATAACTTAAAAGATCCAAACACAGGAAATGTTATCGATAAAAATAAAACCGTATCAGTAAAATGGGTAAATAATGAAAAAACTTGTATAATGAATGGATAGTGATTAAATATGAAAGAAGAAATAATAAAAACTTTAAAAAATGTTCATGAAGCAAAAGAAGCAATAGAAATAAATGATATGCTTAATCTAAAAACAGCAGAGGAATATCGTGATTTAGAACTAGCTTTAGAAGAACTTGTAAGCGAATTCATAATATATAGAACAAAAAAAGATAAATATATATTATTAAAAAATTGTCCCAATTTAAAAATAGGACGTTTAACAGTTAATAAAAAAGGATATGGTTTTGTAATACTTGAACGTGAAGATGACTTATATATTGCCAGTGATAACTTAAATGGTGCTATACATGATGACATAGTCCTTGCAGAAATAATAATAAATGGAGTCAAAAAAGAAGGTCGTATTTTAAAAATATTAAAAAGAGAAATTAATGACATGGTAGGAGAAATTATTGTCAAAAATAACAAAATGTATGTAGACTTAGATGACGATAAAAAAGATATTGAATTAGTATTAAAAAAAGAAAGCTTAACCAATTGTGTTCCTGGACATAAAGTAGTAGTTAGACTTTTAAAAGAATTAGATAAGAAAAAATATTTAAGTGAAGTAATAAAAATTTTAGGACACAAAGATGATCCAGGTGTAGACATAATATCTATTGCTTATAAATATGGTATAGAAATAGAATTTAATGAAGATGTAGAAAAAGAGTTAAAAGATATACCAAATGAAGTAAGTAATAATGAGTTACAAGGACGAGTTGATTTAACCAATAAACAAATTTTTACTATAGATAGTGACCATACTAAAGACATTGACGATGCTATTAGTTTAGAAAAAGAAAATGACCTTTATGTTTTAGGAGTTCATATTGCAGATGTATCACACTATGTTAAAGAAAATACTGCCCTTGGAGATGCAGCTATGGAACGTGGGACATCATGCTATCTAGCTGATACAGTTATTCCAATGATACCTCATAAATTATCTAATGGAATATGCTCTTTAAATGAAGGCGTTATAAGACTTACAATGAGTTGTGTTATGAAAATAAATGGACGAGGAAAAGTAGTAGATTATGATATATTCCAAAGTTATATAAAAAGCCAAAAGAAAATGACTTATGATGCTGTTAATGATATCTTAATGCATGATATAATTCCAAAAGGCTATGAAGAATACGCCTCTACTCTAAAACAAATGAATGAACTTGCCCATATTTTAAGAAAAGAAAAAATAAGTCGCGGCTATATTGATTTTGACTTAGATGAAGCAGAAGTTATACAAGATGAAGATGGCCGCGCTATAGATATAGTAAGACGACTACGTGGAGATGGAGAAATCTTAATTGAAGATTTTATGATTGCGGCAAATGAAACAGTAGCAAGCCATATATACAATATGGACTTACCATTCATCTATCGTATTCATGGAACACCAAATAGTGAAAAAATAGATGATTTTGTAAACTTAGTAAAACTATTAGGCTATGAGCTAAGTGCTAAAGTTACAGATTTAACATCTATAACTATGCAACGACTTTTAAATGAATTATCAGAAAAACCAGAATTTAGCATTTTATCAAGTATGTTATTAAGAAGTATGAAAAAAGCTGAATATAACAAAGACAATATAGGACATTTTGGTTTAGGAAGCAAAGCATATACTCATTTCACCAGTCCAATAAGAAGATTTCCCGATTTAACAGTGCATCGTTTATTAAAAAAATATTTAGTTCTAAATGATTTATCAATGAGTACTATAAAATATTATGATAATGCTTTAGTAGAAATTGCTGAGCACTCAAGCGAAAAAGAAGTTTCAAGTGTAAATGCTGAACGTGATGTATTAGACATGAAAATGGCTGAATATATGGAAAACCATATTGGAGAAATATATGAAGGTATGATAACAACTGTTACAAACTTTGGTTTTTTTGTTGAATTACCTAATCTTGTAGAAGGATTAGTTCATGTAAGTACCTTAAAAGGTGATTTCTATAATTATATACCAGAAAAACTAGCTTTAATTGGACAAGAAACTAAAAAACAATATCGCATTGGAGATATCATAAAAATTAAAGTAATAAATGCTTCTAAACAAACAGCTATGATAGATTTTGCCATTGTAAAAGAAAGTGATGAAGATGGAAATAAAGAATAAAAAAGCCTATTTTGACTATTTTATAGAACAAGAAATAGAAGCAGGAATAGTCTTAAATGGTACAGAAATAAAAAGCATTAGAAATGGATCTGCCCAAATAAAAGATAGCTACGTTATTATAAAAGAAAATGAGGCATATGTTTTAAATATGTATATAGCAAAGTATGATGAAGGAAATATTTTTAATCATGAAGAAATAAGAACCAGAAAATTACTGCTACATAAAAAAGAAATAAAAAAATTAAAAGAAACAAAAGAAAAAGAAGGATATAGTATAATACCTTTAAAAGTATATATAAAAAACGGAGTAGCCAAACTTTTAATCGGCGTTGCTAAAGGAAAGAAGAAATACGACAAAAGAGAAGTAATAAAAAAACGTGATGAAAATCGTGAAAAAAGAAAATATATATAATTTTAAACATTCCATGATATAATGATATAGAAAACTAGGTGATAACAATGAAAAAACCTAAAAGCATTATTTGTATTATAATTGGAATGGTTCTCCTATTAGGACTTGTTGTAACATTCCCTAAATTTTACAAAATGTATATTACTGATCCTATAAAAGAACAAGAAAAAGAAAAGCCAAAACTAAAAATAATTAATTTGGATAGTAAAACTCGTCCCATCGCTGTAATGATAAACAATATAGCTGTAGCTAGAAATTATCATTCTGGCTTACAAGATGCTTATTTAGTGTATGAAATAATTGTTGAGGGAGGCCTAACAAGACTAATGGCACTATATAAAGATGCTAAAACTGAAAGAATAGGCAGTGTCAGAAGTTCTAGGCATTACTATTTAGATTATGCTTTAGAAAACGATGCTATTTATGTTCATTGGGGATATAGTCCTTATGCTATAAATGATATCCAAAAATTAAAAATAAATAATATAGATGGTTATAATTATGGTAATAAATATTTTTGGAGAGATAATAGTATAAATGTTGCTTTAGAACATCGAGCTTATACTAATATGGAATTAATAAATGAAGCTATAAATAAGCTTGGTTACAAAAAAGAAACAAATGAGAAACCCCTATTAAATTATAGTATTGAAGATATAGATGTAAGTACAATAGAAGATGCTATACCAGCAAATAATATAAAAATAAAATATTCGGGAAGTGTGACAACTAATTATACCTACGATATAGAAAATAAAGTATATTTAAGAAGCGTCAATGATGTTCCTCATATAGATTATGTCACTAAAGAACAATATACAGCCAAAAATATTATAACTTATCAAGTAAAAAATACAGCTATACCAAATGATGAAAAAAATCGCCAAAATATTGACAATGTAGGAACAGGTAATGGTTATTATATATCTAATGGATATGCTATACCAATTACTTGGACTAAAAAAAGTCGTAGTGAAAAAACTATCTATCGTCTTAAAAGTGGCGAAGAATTACAAGTTAATGATGGAAATACTTACATCCAAATTCAGCCAATTAATGGATTGCTAAGCATTTCATAATAAATAATAAAAAACATATATTTTAAAAGGAGGAAAGAAAATGCAAGCCTTTATTGATTTTTTAGTAAACAATTATACTTGGTTTATAATTATCGCTTTAATATTAATTTTTGCTTTAATAGGATATTTGGTGGATACAAGTGAAAAAACTCCAAAAGCTAATCTAGAAAATACTAGAGAAGAAAATAATCAAATAAACCAATCTAATGGAGTTTTAAATATGGATACAGGGGTAAATGAAAGCAAAGAATTACCTAAAGATGTAATTGTAATGCCTAAAAAAGTTGAAACCCCATCACCTATAGTTAATCAAATAAACCAAGAAGAACCAAAAAAAGAAGAACAAACAGAAGTTTTAGATATATAAAAGAACTAACCTAAAGTTCTTTTTAATTTAAAGATTTCTTTTTTCACCATTTAAAGTTATAATAAAACATATAAAAGGAGTTTTTATTATGACATTTTCCACCCGTTTAAAAGAAGAAATTACAGAATACAATAGTGACTTAATAGCAAAAAGAGCAGAACTATCTGCTATAATACGTTATGATGCTAAAATAGAAAAAAATAAAATAACAATAACAAGTGAAAATGCTAAAATAGCTAGAAGAATATATACTTACTTAAAAGAAATATTTGGTATAAATATTAAAATAATAATTCGTAATCAAAAAAAACTTCGTATAAAGCAAATTTATATTTTAGAAATAAAAGAAAAAGTAAATTATATCTTAGAATCTTTAGTTATTTATGAGAATGGGAAAAAAATAAAAGCTAATGAAAATTATTATGAAGCATATGAAGAAAAAATTGCTTATCTAAAAGGTACCTTCTTAACAACTGGATCTATAAATGATCCAACAAATAGTGGATATCATTTGGAGTTTGTCTTCTTGACTAAAAATGATGCTTTATTTATTAAAAATATTTTAAAAAGTTTAAAAATAGATGCTAAAGTCCTAAAAAGAGGAAATAGATATATGACATACATAAAAAGTGCTGAGGTAATAAGTGACATTATAAAAATGTTTAACGCTGTCAATTCTCTATTTTATTTTGAAGATATAAGAATTTATAGGGACCATAAAAACATGGTTAATCGTCTAAATAATTGTGAAATAGCTAATCAAGAAAAAACTACACAAACAGGTATGAAACAAGCAAGTGACATTGAATATTTAAAAAAAAATGATTTATTTGATTTATTAGATGAACATACTAAAATAGTTTTAGAATATCGTTACAAATATCCTGAATCATCTTATCTAGAACTTGCAGAAATAATATCTTTAGAAACTGATTATAAAATAGGTAAGTCAGGAATTAATCATCATTTCATAAAAATGAAAAAATTAATAGAACAATCTAAAAAATAGTGTTAAAATAATAGATTATGAAAGAAGGAAAAAAATGACAATACAAGAAATTAATAATGCTAAAAGGGCATACTGGCAATCGGTTCAAGGGAAAGAAATATTATTGAAACTTATTAGTAGTTGTAAAATAAATCAATTTGTTACAACTTATATGAGAGATTTTAATAGTAGTCAAATAACCAGTATTTCAGATGATTATATTTTACAAACTTCATTTTTAAGCGAATCTCATAACACTAAAGCTAGTAACAATTTGATGGTTTATTTAAATAATATAGAAAGATTAGATTCTTCTATTGACGCTGAAAAACCAATTTTAAATAGTGTTGATTGGAATGTCTT
>CAOKUH010000006.1 GCA_948472605.1 uncultured Mycoplasmatota bacterium | reverse complement strand
ACACCAACGCCAACACCAACACCGGATCCAACACCAACGCCAACACCAACACCGGATCCAACACCAACGCCAACACCAACACCGGTTCCAACACCAACGCCGACACCGGATCCAACACCAACGCCGACACCAGATCCTGGCTATGGAGGAGGTTCTATTGAAACAGATCAAAATACTAATGATGATTACTATCAACCTCCAGAAAGAGATGAAGATGTTGTAGTTTATTATCCTGGTTCTAGTGTATTAATAGATGTAAATACTGGAGAAGTTTATGAACAAGCGCCTGATAGAGATGAAGACGAAGAATCATTAGGCAGATAAATAAAAAACTCAAATGAGAGTGGGTGAGATAATGAAAGAGAAAAAAATATGGTACAAGTCAATAAGTAATTGGTTATTTATTGTAGCATGTACAATACTAGGCATAATGTTAATTATAAATTTAAGCGTTATGTATCAAGCAAAAAAAGATGAAAACGTAGTTCCTAGTGTTTTTGGACTAAAGCCATTTATGGTTTTATCTGGATCAATGGAATCAGCTATTCATAAAGGAGACTTAATATTTACAAAAATAATTGATCCTAAAACGCTAGAAATAAACGATGTTATAGCATTTAGAGATGCTGCAGGAACAGTTACCACCCATAGAATTATCGATATTGTTATTGAAGATGGTGAAACATTTTTCATTACTAAAGGAGATAATAACAACTCTCAAGATAAAAATTTAGTTTCATTAGAAGATGTTGAAGGTTTATATATTGGAAGATTTCCAGGAATTGGTTCAATAATGAGTAGTTTATCAGAGCCGACAACTATAATAATACTTGTTTTAGGAGTTACCGCGATATTCGTTATAAGTTTCTCTATTTCTAATAAAAAACAACGTGAATTAGAAAGACAAGAATTTTTAGAATATAAAAGATCTAGAGAAGAATTAGATGATCAAAGGAAAAATAATTCATATGAAGAATATTGGGAATTTAAAAGAAGACAAGAACAATCAAAAATAGAAAAAACTAATGAAGTAAAAAAAGATGAAGATTTTTGGCTTTATGATGAAGAAAAGCAAGATGCTAAATATTATGATGAACAAGAAGATGAAGTTTGGGATTATAATAAGGTTAAAGACATAGATGAAGAAATAGTTTCTAAAGTAAATAAAATTAATAAACACGAAAAAGAAATTAATAATCGTGAAAAGACTTTTGAAAACAGAAATAATAAGCAACAAAATTATAATAAAAATCGTGGCAATTATCCTAAATATAATGGCCAAAAGAATAAACCAAATAATGAAAATAATAAATATCAACAAGATAGAAATCATAATAACTATAATAAGCCTAAAAATAATAACAATAATAATTACAATAATTCTGGTTATAATAAGTCCAAAAATTATTCGCCAAATAGAAACAATCAAAATAAAAATTATGGAAATTATAATCAAAATAAATATAATAATAACTCATATAAGAAAGAAAGACCACATGATAAAGAGTGGGAAGAATTTATGGCTTATAAGAGAATGAAAGAACAACAAGAAAATAACATAAAAAAAGATTAAGCCATCGAAAAAGGCTTAAATAAATTTGGTAAATAGTTCATTTAGAACATTTACATAGATTAGGAAGATTATACTCTTCCTTTGACATAACGAAAGTTATGATATAAGGATTTTTTGAGGGGAGGTGAAATGAATGAAAAAGAAAATGATGGTTTTAACAGGTTTATTAATGGCTGTAGCTATTACTGCTTATTCTGTAAGTGGAACATATGCAAAATATACTAGTACTTTTACAGGATCTAGTTCAGCAACTGTAGCTAAATGGGCATTCCAAGTTAATGGTGCTGCTGTATCTAAAGATTTTACTTTCAATTTATTTGAAACAATTTTAGACTCAAATTCAAGCGCTGAAACAGATGTTGCTGCTAAAAAAATTGCTCCAGGTACAAGAGGACAATTTGATATATCTGTTGCAAACATTTCAGAAGTTACTGCACAAATTTCAATGACTGCAAATGTTACATATGCAAAATTAACTGATGGAGAAGGTAATCCTATAAATTATACTATTCCACTAGAATATAGTGTTAATGGAACTGATTGGAATACTGACATCAATGCTGTATTATCAACATTAACTGAAAATGTAGCTATTGGAGCATCTTCAACATCTCGTACTATTCAATGGAGATGGGCATTTGATGATGATGCTACTCCAGGTGTAAATGATGAACGTGATACTGCTTTAGGTATCCTTGCTGCTAATGGAACAGTTCCAGAAATTACAGTTGAACTTAGCATAACTGCTACTCAAGTAGACTAATATTTGAATAGTAATACAAGGAAGTTAATTTAACTTCCCAAATAAGCCTATGAATGTTCGTAGGTTTATTTGGAAATTTAAATTTATTTATAAAATATAAAGGAGGGTAAGGTATGAAATCTTATTTTGATAAATTACACAAGAGTGAAAACGAAACAGAAGAAGATAAGAAAAGACGATATATATTGTATATTATAATAATTATTATCATAATCCTCTTATTAATTACAAGTTGTAGTTGTACATCCAAATTTTTGGGTAAAATCGGTGATTTTTTCAATAATGGTGGTACTCACACTATTGATGATGGAACTGATGATAAGGAAGTAAGAAAAAATAAGGAATTACAATTTGATAATAATAATGTTGAAATGTCATTATCCGATGAAAGGATGAAATTGAGTTTTAGCTATAAAAATATTAATCCTAGCATATTTAGTTGTTCTACTAGTGATGCTAATATAGCAACTTGTTATGTAAGCAATGATTATGTTGTAGTAATACCTAAAACAACAGGAAAAATAGTTGTTACTTTACATACATCTACTAATGGTAAAGTATATGAGGCAACTGCAAATGTTACGATTACAGATGCAACAAGATCAATAAAATTATCAAGTAATAATGGAACAATTAATCTAGCTATTACCAAAAATAAAAATATACCATTTACATTAGAAGGATTAAATGGAGACATTATTGTAACTTCAAGTGATGATTCAATTGCAACTGGAGTCGCAAAAGACGGAATGTTACAAATAACAGCATATAAAACTGGTAAAGTTACATTTACTTTATCTCTTACTTATAATGATGTCACTTATACAGAAAAATATACATTAAATGTTATTAATCAAAGCGGAGGTTCAAGTGGAAATGTTAGACCAGGAAAACCTTCTAACCCAAATGAAGACAATCCAAAACCACCAGTTAAAGATCCTGTCTACGAAGTAAATATTTCTAAAATATATGATGGAGACTCTCCTTATTACTTAGAAGATTATTCATCTAAAAATCCTTATTACTTAAAATATGAAGTATTAAAAGATGGAGTTTTAGATACAGATAGTATAAAAAATGTTAAAATAGGTACATCTGATAATATTAAAGCTGAAATAGTCAAAATAAATGGTGAATATTTTATTAAAGTAACACCAAATTCTAATGTAAAACCAAAAGATAAAGCAACAATAACTATTAGCAGCAATGGTAAAACAGAAGAGGCAACAATTGACTTTAAAATTCATGATTACGATTTAACAATTAGTCCTACTGAATATAATTTAAATTACATAGATGGTTCTGGAAGTGAAACTTTCATTATAAAGACTGGTAATTTATTTAAAGAAAGTATAAATGTTACAGAAGATAATCAAAATAAAATAAAAATATGTTCTTCAAATAATAAAACATGTGTAAATGTAGAAGTTTTAGAAGAATATCGTGATTACATAAAAATATCTTATGATGGAAATAAAGATGCAACATCAGCTCTTCCAATAAAAGTAACTATTACTGATAAAGTAGCAGATGGAAATATAGGAGCTACAATAGATAAATATATAAGAGTATCAGGGTCTATATATGGTGAGACTTTAAAAATAAATGGCAATGATTATCAAGATATTAAAATAAATTTAGTTGAAAATAATATATTAACAATTTATCCTAACAATAAATTCTTAGATGGATATTTTAGTAGTATAAGCATAGCTAATGGAAAAAATGTACCAATGGTTATACCAATATCTTATGATGAAAAAATAAATTTAAAAGATTATATAGCTTTTGGAATAAATAAAGAAAATGATTGTTTATACTATCCAATTAAAGAATTTAATACAGCTAGTGATGGCTCTGGAAAATCTTATAGTATTGATAGTGTTATAACTAACTTAACAAGTAGCTTAACTTTATATCCAATTTTTGAAGGAAAACCAGAAAATATTACACCTGACCAAACAACTAAAAAACTATATTTAGCAGATGTTGATATATTCCGTTACTTTAAAGATAAAAAAGGTAACCAATATGAAGGATATTACAAAGACGAATATGGTAATGAACATGAAGGAAGCCCAATATTCCCTGGTGTAGAAGGTGCTTACGTTATTACGCTAAATAATAATAGTAGAAGTGAATTAATTATTAAAGGATTAACATTAACTGAAGATACAATATGTTTACCAGAAGGTTGTTTAAATATCGGATATAAGATAAGATACACAACACCAGATATTGATTACTTTACATATTATTATGGAAGTGAAGATAAATATGCAATATTAAATCAAGATTCATGGAAACGACCAAATATGAGTAATCCAAATAGAAGTGTAAATTATAATGAAATAGAATTTAACCCAATGATAATAGTTCCTTTAAATAAAGGTATTGAAATATCTCTATTCTGGAAATGGGTTGAAGGTGAAGATATAAGTAATGATAAAAAAGTAATAAAAGAATATGATGAAATTGATACAGCAATAGGGACATATGTCGCTGATAAAATAAACGAAATGTATACCCTTACAGTAAGTATTGATTTTGCTCAAAATAAATGTAATATGATGACGAATTAAAAGGGGTCTCTAAAATGAAAATAGTAAAGAAATTATTAATTATAATTGTTACTGTAGTTCTTTGTTTCTTGCTAATATTTAATGTTTATAACTTCGTAAGTATTAAAATTTTAAATAAAGATTTAGCAACATTTGGTGGATTTGCCATTTTAGAAGTAGTATCAGGTTCTATGGAACCAACTATCCATGTTGGAGACTTAATCGTAATTGATACGAAAGAGAATAATTATCAAGAAAATGATATTGTAACATTTTATGATGTTGATAACGCGTTTGTTACTCACAGAATAATTTCAATAAATGGCAAGGAAATGATAACGAAAGGAGATAATAACAATACTTTAGATGAACCAACTAAAACTGATAAATTAGTTGGTAAGTATATTTTTAAAATATCTGGAGTAGGCAAACTATTATCAGCCTTCAAAAGTCCATTTGTAATGATTATGTTTTTAGTAATTGGTTTATTATTTTGTTATTTAGTAAGTACTGATAAAAATGGGAATCCCATTATTACTCAGGAAGAGTTAGACTTACAAGAATTTAAAGATTATAAAAAATTTATAAAATATAAAAAAAAGATGGAGAAAAAAAAGGGGATTAGGTGATACCTAAGGAAGAAGGAAATAGGTGAACAAATATGAAAGGATTATTACAGAGTAAGAAATTTCGCAAAAATTTATCTAAATGGTTATTAGCATATGTAGGAGTAATGATGCTTCTTACGACTGTAATAACTTATTCTAGATATATCACAAAATATCAAGGTGAAAGTAATAATAAACAAACAGCTAAATTTAATATTAATATTAAAGAATTAGAATGTCGTGATGCTATAACTGGAGAAGTTTGTAATCAAGATTCTTATTGGTCAACTGATTTGTTAGCTTATTATTTTGCTATTGATACTAAAGAAGTTGAAGTTGCTGCTAAAGAAATGATAACACTAAAATTAAATAAAGATTTTGAACTTGTTAGAGTAGAAGAAATAGAAAATTTTGATGATGTTGTTGTAAATGACAAAATTGTTGATTTAAATGGAATTATTGGTAAAACTTTAACAGTAAATAGAACACTATTATCTGATTATTCAATTGCCTTTAGAGTAGAATCTAATATTGCAGTTAATGCAGGTAAGAAGAAAGGATATCGTGCAATTCTAAAATATAAAGGAAATGTTCCTGAAAATATTAACTCATTTAAATACAACGATATCTTAAAAATAGATTATGTAGCAACCCAAAAGAATTAATAAAAGCCTATTAACCTAGTAAAGGAGGTGAGGTAAATGTGAAGTTTGGAAGGCTAAGGTATAATCGAAAAGTCAACCTAGTTATTTTGTATATAATTTTGATTTTGAGTGTTATAAACTTAGCTGTCTATCCCGGTTCGCGGTCAAAGTACATACACGCGGAGCCTGAAGTATTAACATATGGTGCAACTTTGTATTATCAAAGTGACTTAGAATTGTTGTTGTTAGGATCAAAAGATACAATTGATCCAGATTATTCATCAGACGATAAAACAGCTTATTTCAAATTTGAATTTGAAAAGAATCAAAATATCACTACTAGTGGTATAGATGAGTATTTAATAAATATTGAACCATCAAATGCATGTTCAGTTGTTAAAATAGAAACAAATGCATCAGAATATTCTCTAGCTAATAAAACTATAAAATATAATGCTGGATTTGATAAAGATGCAACTACTAATACAGTAATTCTTAAATGTGATGTAGATAAAATCACAAAAGATGCGACACCTAAAAAACAAATAAATGTGTCAGTTAATATTATAGAAAAAGTAAATAATGAAGAAAAAGATTATATTAGTGGATCATATACAGATGATTTAGAAAATTATTATAAAAAATATCCAAAAATTGCTGAAGGTATAGAAGAGTTAAATTGGACAAATACAACTTTAACTCTACCAGGTTATTTATCTGAAGAATTCTTTTATAACGTTAAGTTAAATTTAAATAGTATACCTGTAGAGCCTAAATTAACAAGTTATCTTCCAAGTGATTTTAATTATTACAGGATAAAAACTATAGATGACATTTATAAAATTTGGGCAGAATTTATAGCAAGTGGAAATAGTTATGGATATCAAGTATTAAATTATGTAACAAAAAATTATACTAATATAGAATCAGTAGTAAGTATGCCAGGTTTAGATGTTAGTCATACACAAACCGATAAAGGCGTTATACATGAATTTACTGTAAAAGAGAATTTAATTGGATATGCTAGAACGGCAAGTCAAAATACAAGCAAAGCCGAATATATGTACTTCTCAACAAAGGATATTAATGTAATAGATGAAGCATTCAAATATTATTTAGATAATTATACATATTTAAATGGATTATCTAGCGAAGAAAAAGAAATGATTTTAGATTATGTTTATACATTTGATCCAAATAAAACAAATGGAGTAGGATACATTATAAGTAATGGAACAAGTACTACTTTAAATGGAAAAAATGGAGTTATTGTCCTAGATGGACAAGTTGTAGGTGGAATGCTTTATAATAATGGAAGATTATTCTTAGATGATATTTTAGATTATGCATATATTAATAAAACAAAGCAAATAAGAATATCATTTAAATCTAAAACAGATATGTTAGCAACCTATGAATATGGTTTAGCTAATGCTTATAAAAATATTTTATCAGAAGATACAATTAAGAGTATTACTGATGTAGGAAGTCCTATTAGAGAAGCAGTTTTAAAAAATAATACAAATGATGGTGGAAATAGTCCATATAGCGAAGCATTTATGATTTACGATAGTATCAGTGGATACTTATCAGTTGAAGTTAAATCAGATGGAAACTATACTTATGTAGAAGTTTCTAAAATGCCAGAATTATCTTGGACACCAAATAAATTAATAATACCAGAATATTATTTAAATGATGAATTATATGATGAATTAGAAAATAAATACAATATAACCGATAGAAATATATATAGTATATTTAAAGAAGTATGGTTAGAAAATATTGTCGGTAAATATGATGGCGAAGGAAATGAATTCTATAACTATCAAGCATATTATAATGATATAATTAAATATATTACCGAATATTATCCAGATTTAGATAGCATTTTAAATGCAGATAATGGATTAAAAGGAATAAAAATTAGTAAAACAACAGTTTTTGGTAAAAATATATATCAATTTGATTTAGAAAACTTAATCGGATATATAAGAAATAAAAAATTAGGAAATATAAGTCGTACTTTTATGTTCTTCACAACTACAGATAAAGATGCAATCGACGAAGCATTCGAATATTATCTAGATAATTATAAATATTTAAATGGATTATCTAAGGAAGAAAAAGAATTAATTATAGATTATGTTTATTCATTTGATCCAAGTAAAACAAATGGATTAGGATACATTTTAAGTAATGGTGAAATTTCTAATATAGACGGAACAAATGGAGTTATTGTTCTAAATGGACAAGTTGTTGATGGAATGCTTTATAATAATGGAGTATTGTTCTTCGATGGCATATTAGATTATGCTGAAATTAAAGTTAGTGGAGAATTGAAGATAACTAATGGTTATCCAACTGAAATGCTGCCAATGTTAGAAAAAGGATTAAATTTAATTTATGGAGCAAATGGTAAGGATATAATATCTTCAAATACTATTGCTAAAATACGTGCCTATAACCATGAAGTTGCTCAAGCTGTTATTGGATATAAGAGTGGAGAGTTTATAGTTTACGATGACGTAAAAGGTTATAATTTATTGGTTAAAGTTACTAACGATGGAACACAAGCTTATGTAACTGTTGAAAAAGAAACAAGTACATATGCTATCCACCAAGAAGAAACTTTAAATAGCGAACAAGAATTGGAAATTAAAGAAGAAAATGTTGATTTCGAAAGTATTGATATCACTGAAAGTAATGATGTTACTTTAAATGATATAGATCCTGAGGGGTCATTGGTTGATGATACAGATTCTAATTTAATGGAAGATGACACAATAAATACAGGTGATGAAAAAATATCTTCTGATGATACAGAAGTAAATGATTTAACTACTGGAAATGGAGCTTTAGAAGATGCTCCAAATATCGAAGTAGAAAATGATACGACTCCAAGTGTTACTTTGAATGGGATAGAAAGTATAAGTGAAATAAATACAGATGTAAATTTATCATAAATATTACATGCTGTGATTTGAGTTCCGGTAATAAATTCTTAAATTTATTTTAAATACCGGTCAATAAAAATTTTAAAGTAAATATGTTAATTTACTATAGTAAAAGAGAATCTCAAATTAACACAAAAAAAGAAATGCTGAAACTCAAAATTTATACATTTCTAGAAAGTAATTTCAAGTATAAGGATTGTAATAAGAAAAAATTATTACAATCTTTTTTTTTGTCACATTTTACTAATTCTAGTATACATATAGACTAGATCTTAATAATCTGATACAATAGGCCACAAAAGGAGTGTTTTTTATTATGAAAAAGTTAAAATTGGTACTTTTTAGTTTATTTTTAATGTTTATCCCTTTCAAATTAGTTTTGGCAGCTTCATTTAGCTTAAGCTCTACAACAAAACAAGTTTCTCCAGGACAAACTTTTACCATCAAAGTAGGTGGAGATGCAATTGGAAGAGTAAACTTATCAGTAACCAACGGGAAGTTATCAACATCAAGTGTTTGGGTAGAACAAAACTATGTAAATGTATCTGTAACAGCAGGAGCCAGTGGATCTGTTGTAGTTGTAGCAACCCCTGAGGTTGGGTTTTCAGATAGTGATGCAAATATATATAATCCAGGACAAAGAAGTGTAACTATAAATATTTCATCATCATCTAATTCAAACTCAAATACAAATACAAATTCTAATAAACCAAACCCAGGAAATAATACACCTAAAAAATCAGATAACAATGATTTGGCTTCTCTTAAAGTAGATAAAGGAACACTATCACCTAGCTTTCAAAGTTCTAAATTAGAATATTCTCTAGATTTACCAAGCGATACCAAAGAAATTAAAATTGATGGTCAAGCCACCGATAATAAAGCTAAAATAGAAGGGCTTGGAACAAAAAAACTAGAACCAGGAAATAATGATATTAAAATAATTGTAACAGCAGAAAATGGAAATAAAAAAACTTATATTATTCATGCCTACGTTTTAGAAGAACCAGACATATTTATGAATTATAAAAATAAAGAAATAGGAATTGTCAAAAATTTAAAAAATATAACTATACCCGAAGGTTTTACTAAAGAAAACTTAACATTTAATGATAAAGAAATAACTACCTTTAAAAAAGGCGAAATAATTCTTATTTATGGACAAAATGAAGAAAAAGAAAAAAGTTTTTATATTTTTGATAAAGAAAAAAATGAATTATTAAATAAATTTGTTTTATTAAAAATAAATAATCAATTTTATAATATAATAGATTATTCTCAAGAAAATAATAATTCTTTAGAAAAAATTACAATTAATGATTTAGAAATAGAATGTAGTGTTTTAGAAAAAGATAATAATTATTGTTTAATTAATGCTATTGATGATTCAGGAAATAAAAAAGAATATATTTATGAAAAAAGAGAAGGAACAATGCAATTATTTTCAAATTCTCTAAATTATTGTGAACAAGAAAAAACTAAAAAAGTAGTATTCCCATATATATTAAATGGTATTTTTATTATCCTAATTGGAATAATGTCTTGGCTTTTAATAAAAGAAAAAAGAGGTAGTAAACATGAAAAAACATCTTAAAATATGTTTAATATTATTTTTATGTTTATTAATATCTTCTATAGGAATTAAAAGCTTAGAAAAACAAACAATAATAACTGAAATTAATCAAAATACATATGCTAAGAATACTGAAAAAACAACTAAAAGTATTAAAAATATTGTCGTTTTCATCCGTTTTAATGATAGTGATACAAATGTAATTAATCATTTAGATGATGAACAAAGTGTATTAAATGCTTATAAACTATTTAATAGTGATAATCTAATAGACATGGATACCACAAGTGGAATGGTAAAGGTTCCCTCTTTTAAGAAGTATTATGAAAGAGAAAGTTATGGACAATTATCAATAACAAGTGAAATATTTCCTAAACAAAATGATAAAGTAGTTTCTTTTACAAGTCCCCATCCAATAGGTTATTTTTTACGTTACGATGAAAATAATAAAATTGGTTATAAAGATAAAACAGAATCTTTAGTTAGAGAAACCGAACTTGTAAATAGTGCTATTTCTTACATTGAAAATATGGTTCTTTCTAGTGGAATTACTAGAGATGAATTAGATTCTAATCATGATGGTAAAATGGATGCCTTAACTTTTATTATAGAAGGTCAAAAAAATTTACCTACACCTATTCAATTTAATGATTTATTATGGTCACATAAATTAGATAATACAGGCGTTACGAATCAAATATTAGGTAAATCTGCTACAGCCTACACTTTGCTATATGCGGATGATTATACCGAATCAGCAGCGTTATTCTCATTAAATAGAGGAACTTATGGAACAATTATTCATGAATATGGTCATATGCTAGGTTTCATGGATTTATATCGATATGGAAATAGTTCTTCAAAACCAGTCGGATTTTATGATATTATGGGTAATACAATTGGCTCAAATCCTCAAGGCTTTTTAACTTATTTTATAAGTGAATATCATCTAAATACTAATTGGCATAATCCACTTCCATTAATAGAAGAAACAACAAAAGATATCACTTTAACTAAACCTAAATATTTAGATAAAGATGAAAAAAGAGCTATAAAAATAGAAGTTTCTGGAAACAAAGATGAATATTTTATTGTTGAATATCATGAAAAATTAAATACATATAGTTCTTATTCAGCAGATAAAAGTGGAATTATTATTTATCGAGTAAATGAAAAAAATAAATATCTAGGAAATGGTTCAGGTAGTAATCAAGGAAAAAGTGATCATATTTATATTTTTCGCCCTAATGAAACAGGTTTAGGAAATGGGGAAGGGAATTTAAGCCAAGCTACTTTAAATACCACAAGACCTAAATATGGAAAAGATTTGGTATTAGGAAACAAAGATTTTGATAATGAAGCTATCTTTTTTTCAGATGGATCTAATTCAGGCTTAAAAATAGAAGTAACAAATGAAACAGCAGATTCAATTACATTTAATGTTTATTTTCCCAAACTTGAAGGTGAAGGGACAAAAGATAAACCTTATTTAATTAGAGATGTCGAAACCTATCTTTACTTAATGGGAACAAAAACTACTAATAAATATTATAAATTAATGAATGATTTAGATTTTACTAATATTGTCTACCCAAGCATCGATTTTGAAGGAAATTTAGATGGTAATAATAAAACTATTCGTAATATAAATAGTAAAAATACTGGAGTTTTTAATTTTCTCGGCAATAATTTATCATTAACCAAATTGAAAAATCTTAAGATTGAAAATATTATTGTAAATGCTAATTCAGAAAATTATTTAGGAGGTTTTGCTAATGTAGCTGAAAATACCTCTTTATATAACATTCAAATTATAAATGGTAAAATTACTCATGAAGGTGCTAAAGTAAATGATATAGCTTCTACTGGAGGACTAATTGGTAATGTAGACAACCAAACTATTATTGATAATTGTTTTGTAAATGCCCAAATTACATCACCTAAAAATGTAGGTGGTTTGATTGGCTTAAACAAAAATGCTATAATAAAAAATAGTTTTGTTCAAGGAAGTGTAAATGGCAATAAAAATGCAGGAGCTTTTATTGGAGTTCAAGCTATTACTGATAAAATATATAATATCCCAGAAAATGTTTATTTTGATTCAGATGTATTTAGAATAGCAGTAGGAGGATATGCAAGCTATAATATGCATGACTTAAATGTTTTAGATGCCTCCTCATTAGATAAAGGTATTAGAAGCATTACTATCAATAATTCTTTATCTGTAACACAATTTAAAACTTTAGAAATACCAATAGTAATAGAACCAAATGCTAATTTAACATATCAAGTAACAATTGAAAATCCTCATATTGCAACTTATCAAAATAATAAAATAGAAGGATTACAAATTGGTAAAACTCATACATATATAGATTTTAATATAGGTATTAATAAGATGCGTTTTATAAGCACACTAACTATAGAGGCACCAGTAGGAACTATAACAGAAAAAGAAGTTTTAGAATTTCTTGGAATAAGTAAGAATCAAGAATATGTTGTTGGTTTTGCTCTAAATACTAATATATCTTCTATTCAAAAAAAGATATTAACCGATTCAAGAATAGAACTTAAACAATTCTTAAATAATAAAGGTGAAAAAATAAAAGAAGGCCTAGTTGCAACAGGAATGCGTTTTACATTAATATTTAATCAAAAGGAATATACTTATACAATTGTAATTAAAGGTGATGTTAATGGAGATGGATATATTTATGCAACAGATTATGTTAAAGTAAGAAATCATATTATGGGCAAAAGTAAATTAACAGGACCTTATTTACTAGCAGCAGATATTAATAATGATAAAAATATTTATGCGACAGATTATGTTCAAATAAGAAATCATATTATGGGAAAAACTCAAATAGTACAAAAGTAAAATAAAATTTTAATAGAAATTCATCCAGATAATTTAGGGGTTTTATTTTAAAAGAACTTATGTTACAATATTTTTAACGAATTTAAGTGGGCAGAACTCCCACTTTTATTATTGATAAGGTGATAATATGGAAAAAATATTAAATAGTATAAGAGAAAACATAGAAAGTATTTTAATAGAAAAAGAAATTCTAATAGATAGTATTAGTTATGATATAGAAGGAAAAGATAATTTCTTAAGAATAGTTTTAGATAAAGCTGGAGGAATTGATTTAGATACTATTGTAATGGCTACTAATTTAATTAATCCAATTTTAGATAAATTAGATTTAATCAAAGATGAATATATCTTAGATGTTTTAAGTAAAGAAAGAGGTAATGAATAATGAATGCAAAAGAATTTTTAAAAGCTTTAGATAGTATAGTTGAAGAAAAAAATATTAGTAAAGATGTTGTATTAGAAGCTATGGAAATGGCACTTGCAACAGCATATAAAAAGAATTTTGATTCTAAAACTAATGTAAGAGTAGATATAAATCCTAATACAGGAGAAATTAAAGTATTTTCTTACTTAGTAGTAGTTGATGATTATGACGATGGTGAAGAGATAGTAGATGAAGAGGGAAATGTAACAAGAATACCACCTAAAATAAATGTCGATGCTCAAATACTTCTTGAAGAGGCAAAAGAAATAGTACCTGACATTAATGTTGGAGAAACTATTGAAACTGAAATTACACCAAAAGATTTTGGACGTGTTGCAACATCTACTGCTAAGCAAGTAATTAACCAAAAAATTCGTGAAGCAGAAAGAAATAGTATAATAGCTGAATTTGAAGGCAAAGAAGGCGAAATGATGGTAGGATTATTAGCCATGGAAGATTCTAAAAATTACTATGTTGATTTAGGTAGAACAAGAGGAATATTACCTAAAGGTGAAATGATACCTGATGAAGAGTTAAAAATGGGGTCTAGTGTTAAGGTTTACATAACTAAGGTAGAGGCAACTACTAAAGGCCCACTAATTTTACTTAGTAGAAAACATTATGGTTTTGTAAGACGTTTATTTGAAACTGAAATTCCTGAACTTGTAGATGGAACTATTAAACTTTATTCATGTGTAAGAGAAGCTGGAATAAGAAGTAAAGTTGCAGTTTATAGTGATAATGAAAAAGTTGATCCTATTGGTGCTTGTATTGGAGAACGTGGAAGTAGAATAGGTAGCATTTTAAAAGAGCTAAATGGAGAACGTGTTGACTTAATTTTATATAACGAAGATCCTGCTGAATTTATTAAAAATGCTTTATCTCCAGCCAAAGATGTAATAGTAAATATTACAGATCCGATAAAAAGAGAAGCATTAGCAATTGTTAATGATGCCAATTTAAGTTTAGCTATAGGTAAAAAAGGAAGTAATATTAAACTTGCTAGTCGTATGACAAAATATAAAATTGAAGTAAAAACCTTAAATCAAATTAATGAAGAAGGAAATAAAGAAGAACAAAAATAAAAACAAGGAGGTAAAAAATGAAGCAAAAGAAAATACCTTTAAGAATGTGTGTTGTAACAAGAGAAAGACTAGAAAAAAAAGAATTATTAAGAGTTGTTAGAACACCAGATAAAGAAGTTATAATTGATGAATCTGGTAAAGCTAATGGTAAAGGAGCTTATTTAAAAAAGACGATAGAAGTCATAAATAAAGCTCGTAAAAATAAAATATTAGATAGAACTTTAGAAATTAGTGTACCTGATAGTTTATATGATATAATGATAAGTACTATAGAAAAGGAGGCGTATCAAAAATGATGAATGTTGAAGAATATGCTAGAAGTGTAGATTTGTCGGTAGCAGAAGTATTAAAAAAAGCTTCTGAGTTAGAAATAGAAGTTAAAAGTGGTAAAGACGAATTAAGTGAGGATGATGTCATAATACTTGACAATGCCATTAGTTTAATTAGTACAGATACTGAAGCAACTTTAGAAGATAATGATGACATAGATGAAGTTGTTGAAGATATTATGGCTAGTAGTCATATTGCTGCTATAAATGATACGGAAAAAAAGCAAAAACTAAAGAAAAAAAGTCAAATTCAAAGTAGTAAAGAAGAATATATGAATAAGCGTAAAGAAATGTATAAACATAAAGAAAAGCTTATGTCAAATTCTACAGATGAAAATATAATTCTTTACAAGAAAGATATGACAGTCAAAGATTTAGCAGATGAACTTAATGTAAATGCTACTGATATAATTAAGAAATTAATGGAACTTGGCTTAATGGTAAGTGTAAATGGAACTATTGATTATGAAAATGCATCTTTAATAGCAATAGATTATGGTAAAACATTAAAAGCAATAGAAACGCAAGATGTTTCTAATTTTGAAGAATATGAAATTAAAGATAATGAAAATGATTTAGAAAATCGTCCACCAGTTGTAACAATTATGGGTCATGTTGATCATGGTAAAACAAGTTTACTTGATTATATTAGAAATTCTAAAGTTACTGAAACTGAATTTGGAGGAATAACTCAACATATCGGAGCTTATCAAGTTTTACACAATGATAGTAAAATCACATTTATAGACACCCCAGGCCATGCAGCATTTACAGAAATGCGTGCAAGAGGAGCTAGTGTAACAGATATTGTTATTATTATTGTAGCTGCTGATGATGGAGTAATGCCTCAAACAAAAGAAGCAATCGATCATGCTAAAGCGGCGAAAGTCCCAATAGTTGTTGCTGTTAATAAAATAGATAAACCTAACTCTAATAAAGAACGAATTAGAAAAGAAATGAGTGAAGCAGGTATTACCCCTGAGGAATGGGGTGGAGATTATCCATTTGTTGATATTTCAGCAATTACTGGTGAAGGAATCGATTTACTTCTTGAAACTATCCAAACAATTAGTGAAGTAAATGACTTTAAGGCTAATCCTAATCGTTATGCTGTTGGATCAGTTATTGAAAGTAGAGTAGATAAAAATATTGGGGGAGTAGCATCATTATTAATTCAAAATGGAACACTTCGTTTAGGAGACCCAGTAGTTGTAGGAACTTGTTTTGGAAAAATAAGAACTATGAAAAATGATTTAGGAGAATCCATTGTTAGTGCTGGACCATCTACTCCTGTTGAAATCACTGGATTATCAGATAATCCAAGTGCTGGAGATAAATTTATGGCTTTCGAAACAGAATCAGAAGCTAAAAATGTAGCTAGTAAAAGAGCTACAAGTGCAAGAGATATGAAGCTAAACAAAACTTCTCTTACACTAGACGATTTATTTAGCAAAATTAGTGAAGGAACGAAAGAAATTAATGTAGTTTTAAAAACTGATGTTAGAGGTTCAGAAGAGGCAGTTCGTAATGCTTTAGAAAAAATAAATGTAGAAGGAGTTAAAGTTGTAGTAATTCGTAGTGGTATAGGAACAGTTACTGAAAGTGATGTAGTTTTAGCAAACGCTAGTAATGCCATTATAATTGGCTTTAATATAAGTCCTTCATCTATTACCAAAGATTTAGCAAAAGAATATGGTGTAGAAATCCGTCTTTATACAATTATTTATAAAGTTGTTGAAGAAATGGAACTTGCCATGAAAGGAATGCTAGATCCAGAATTTGAAGAAAAAGAATTAGGTGAAGCAACAATTCGTAAAATATTTAAATTTTCAAAAGTTGGCAATATTGCTGGATCTTATGTTACAGATGGAATTATTAAAAATGGAGCACTTTGTCGTTTAATTCGTGATGGAATAGTTATCTATGAAGGAAAAATTGCAAGTATTCAAAGGGAAAAAGACACAGTAAAAGAAGTAAAAAAAGGATTTGAATGCGGTATTACATTAGAAAACTATAGTGATATTAAAGAAAATGATACAATAAAAGTTTATGAAATGGTTGAGGTGAAATAACTTGAGTGTAAAAACTAAAAGAATATCATCAGAAATGGTAAAAGTTATCAGTAATATTTTGCTAGAAGATGCTAGAGATGAATTATTAAAAACAATTACTATTACAGGAGCAGAAGTATCATCAGATCTTTCTTTTGCCAAAGTTTATTTTACAAGTTTTTCAAAAAAAACTCATAGTGATTTAGAAATAGAAATGGATGAGGCTGCCCCTTTCATTCGTAAGTTAGTTTCTGAAAGAATGGAATTACGTAATACCCCTAAACTAAAATTTGTATATGATGAATCTATAGCTTACGGCGAAAAAATAGAAAATATTTTAAAAGAAATAAAAGAAGAAAAATGAATGGTATAATAGTTATTAACAAACAAGAAAATTTTACTAGTAGAGATGTTATAAATATTTTAAATAAAAAATTCAATACTAAAAAAATAGGCCATACAGGAACTTTAGATCCAATAGCAACAGGAGTTCTAGTTGTTTGTATCGGAAAATATACTAAATTAGTAGATAAAATAACTAGTTATGACAAAGAATATGTTGCAACTATTAAATTGGGTCTTAAAACAGATACCTATGATATTACAGGTAATATTTTAGAAACATGTGAAAATATTTATCTTGATAAAAATTTAGTTATTAACACGTTAAATTCGTTTAATGGTAAAATGATGCAAGAAGTTCCAAAATATTCAGCTGTTAAAATAAATGGTAAAAAATTATATGAATATGCGAGAAATAACGAAGAAATCTCTTTGCCTAAAAGAGAAATTGAGATTAAAGAAATAGAATTATTATCATATACTAATCAAGAAATTAAATTTAGAACAATTGTATCAAAAGGTACTTATATTCGTAGTCTAATAAATGATATATGTAATAAATTAAATGTAATTGGAACAATGTCTAGCCTAACAAGAACAAGACAAGGAAATTTTAAAATAAGTGATGCTTTTTCTCTAAAAGATATTGATGAAGACCATTACAAAATATTAAATGTTTTAGATATTTTTAATTATTCTAAATATTTATTAAACGAAGATGAATATCAAAAAGTAAAAAATGGAAGGGAATTTCGCCTACCTAATAATGATAGTTATTTATTTATGATGTATTTAGATAAAGTAATTGCAATTTATAAATTAGAAAAAGATATATATAAAGTTTATTTCATGTTAAATAATGATTAATTTTATATATTTTTTTGTAAAAGATTTTAAATTTAGTTGAAAAAGTTTTTTAATTATTGTAAAATGTAATTAGTAAAGAGAAAATATTTGACAAGAGGAGATTTTGGATATGAAGAAAGGAATTATATTAATTGTACTATCATTTGCTACATTATTATCTGCTTTTTTTGTAAGTGGAACTTATGCTAAATATACTAATACATATAGTGGAAGTTCTTCTGCTAAAGTAGCAAAATGGGAATTTGGTTTAAAAAAGACAATTGATTTATTAGATATTATTTATGATACTCAAGGAGAAGATTTTGAGTATCCTGGACCTCAATATATTGCTAAAGATGAAGATGTTTCAGATGGTAAATTAGCTCCAGGTACATATGGAACATACCAATTTGAAATATCAGGGACTTCTGAGACTTCTTATCGTTTACAATTTGACTTTTCTGGTAGTGTTGATAATACAGGCGGAAGACTTGATTATTGTTTAGATACAACTTGCTATGATACTTTAAAAGAATTAGAAGATGCAATTAATTACAATTATACAACTAATACTTTTAAACCAGGACAGCAACCAGGATATTATAAAGATGGAAATGGACCGCTAGTTCATACAATAAGTGTAATTTGGAAATATGATTGTGTAGATTTAAATGGTAATGTTTGTGATAAAGAAGCAAAAGAATTATTTGATAAAGCAGATACTGAATTAGGTATTAAAGCTGCTAATGGAGAAAAATTAGAAGTTAAATTAGTTGTTGAAGTTGAAGCAATACAAATAGATTAATTTAAAAAGGAACTTCAAATAAAGTTCTTTTTTTTAGAAATAATTTAAGAAAATTTTGATAGGAGAAGAATAGTGTGGATTGGTTAAGTATAAAAGAATTTTTAAAAGATAGTGTAAAAGCAATTATTTTTATTGTTGTAGTTTTGTTTTTAATGATTTATGTTGTCTCAATTACACAGGTAGTTGGCAATTCTATGTCTCCAAATTATCAAAATGGCGAAATTTTAGTCTTAAATAAATTTAAATATCGTTTCTTTAAAATTAAAAGAGGTGATATTGTTTCTTTAAAATATGCAAATACTAAATATTTAATTAAAAGAGTAATTGGTCTTCCAGGCGATACAATTTATATAAAAAATAATATTCTTTATATAAATAATCAAGAATATAAAGAAGATTATATTAAGGGTTTAAACTATGATGATTTTAATTTAACAGATTTAGGATATACAACTATACCTGAAAATATGTACTTCGTTTTAGGAGATAATAGATCTGATTCCATTGATAGTAGAGAAATTGGTTTAGTAAAAAAAGAAGACATTATTGGAAAAGCCTCAATTAGAATTTGGCCGCTTAATAAGTTTAAGTTTATTTAAAAATACATGAATTGATAAAAATCATGTATTTTTCATTTTTAGAATATACTAAATTAGTTATATAAGAAAAATGTTGTCTTTTAGATATTGACAGTTTTAAGATTTTGAATATATAATTAAGATAATAGGAGGATGACTGATATGAATAGAAATAAGGGACTAGTAATTGCTGTAGTTTTTTTACTATTATTTGGGACTATAACATTTGCTTTTGCAGATAGTGAAGAAACTTTTATTGGGGGAGAGAATAATAATAGTAATTCAGGAAATAATGGAACTAATAGTGGAAATGGATCATTAGAAAACTCTATTAATGGTAATAATACAAATGAAGATATTGATAATGAAAATGATATTACTGACAATGTATTAGGAGAAAATGAAAATCCAAATATTGAAGACACTAATAATGATAGGACTGCTATGAATACTGGTAATGTAAATACTAATCCAGGAAATAATAACGGAAATGGTGATTATAACCAAGATAATGTTAATCCAAGTAATCCTGATAATTCTGGATCTAACAATGAAACAAATAATGGAAGTGGTTCAGGAGATACTGGAAATAATGGTTCAAATAATGGAGAAAATAACAATAATAATGAATCAAATCCTGGTACTAATAATGGAGATAACAATGAAGATAAGGAAAATAATGATGATAAAAATCCAGATTATCAACCATTTACTTTTGTTCCTAATGGTATTTTTAATACAACAAAAATATATATAGATGAAAGTATTTATCCAGATTATAGTTATATGGTAGTAAAAAATACAATGACGGGAAAACAAACAACTGTTAATGGAAGAGAATATACTATTGATTCTACAAATGTTGAATATCAATTTATAGTTTACTTTACAGGTGGTCAAAGAAAAAGTTTTATAATGCGTCATAGTAGTTAAATAAATTGGTTCGTTAAGACGCAAAAAAAGTAAGAGGTGAAATAAATATGGCTTACATGAAATTTAAAGAGCTAACAAAATATTTTGATTTTAAAACTGAAATTACTAATTTTGAAGAAATGCCAGAATATACAAAAGAGTATGTTAGTGATAATGAGAAAATTTTATTATCCTATAAAAATAGTAAAGATTATTTAGTATTTACTGATAAAAAAATGTTACTTTTTGATAGAGATATATTAGGGGTTCATTACAAAAAGGTTCATGTAGTTCCATATAAGTCTATTTCAACTAGTGCTATAAATTATTTAGTTGGTAAAGTTGAAATATTATTTAGCTTAGATAGTGGTTATCAAATGCATATTAATTTTATTAGTATGAACCATGATAAAAAAGAAAATTTAAAAAAAGTATATAAAATAATGATGAATACTGTTATTTAATAAGAGCAATAGGCTCTTTTTTCTTTTTTGCTTATCTATTGTAAAAGAAGTATAATTTTAGTAATATAAGTATATGGTGAAAGAATATG